>CALVXL010000117.1 GCA_944369635.1 uncultured Clostridia bacterium | reverse complement strand
TTGCCGCCGTTAAGCTGCAATGTTTCTATGTAAGACTCACACCGTCAATAGACAGTATCTACGGGGTGAAGATCCTGGTTCTTAGATATCTTGCTAAAAATTTCTCGATAGTGTTCGGTGAGGAATTTTTTTCGCACGAAAAAAATTCTTTCGAAGAAAAAATGCTCGAAGGATTTGTTCTGTGTTATCGGAAACGCGATTTTGCGGTATTTTCCCGCGAAATAGAGGACTTTGCGGAAAAAATAGATAACTGGGCGGTCTGCGACTGCGTTGCCGCCACCTGCAAACAGGTGAAAAAGCATGCGGAAGAGTTTCTGCCCGTCATCGCCCGTCTTATAAAAGACGAACGGGAATTTCACCGCCGTTTCGGATTGATTTTACTCCTTGATTATTATATTGAGCCGCGTTGGGCGGAAATCATTTTCGATACGTGCGAGCGGGTAAAGAAAGGCGAATATTACGTAAATATGGCGATAGCATGGCTTTTAAGCGTGTGCTATGTGAAGATGAATAAGGAAACGAAAATCTATTTGCAGCGCTGCACGCTGGACGAGGACGTTTTAACGAAAACCAAACGGAAAATCCTCGAAAGTTTCAGGGTGAGCGACGAAGAAAAAGACAATATCAGGAAAAACGGAGTAAAGTAGAAAAAGCATTATGGAAATATCCGAAAGATTGACGCAGGAATTCAAACTGAATCCCACTTATACGGCAAACATCATCAAACTCATCGACGACGGCAATACCATTCCGTTCATCGCCCGTTACAGAAAGGAGATGCACGGAAATCTGGACGATCAGATCTTACGTGAATTTGCGGACAGGCTGACGTATCTGAGAAATCTGGAAAAGCGCAAGGAAGAAGTGCGTTCTTCCATTGCCGAACAGGGCAAGATGTCCGAAGAGATCGAAAAAGCTTTGGCGGAAGCCAACACGCTCACCGAGGTGGAAGATATTTACCGCCCGTATAAGCAGAAGAAAAAGACGCGCGCAACCGTCGCGCTCGCCAAAGGGTTGGAGCCGCTTGCCGACATCGTGCAGGCGCAAAACGTTACCGAAGGGACGGCGGAAGATCTTGCAAAGCCCTTTATCAACGAAGAAAAGGGCGTTCTTACAGAAAAGGACGCGCTCGACGGGGCGAAAGACATCATTGCCGAACGGATTTCCGACAATGCGGAACTTCGTAAAAAACTGCGTAAAATATTCTTGAAACAGGCGTATATCACGACGAAACTCGTCGAAGATAAGGAAAATGCCAAAACGTACGAAATGTACAAGGATTATTCCGAACCCGTGGCGGAGATCAAAAGCCACCGTGTGCTCGCCATCAACCGCGGCGAGGCGGAAGAGTGTCTGAAAGTCAAGATCGAATTCGATAAAGCGTTCGGGATCCGTATCTGCGAAGCGAGCATCGTCAAAGAGGGCTCTGTCACCACGTATCTCGTCAAGGAAGCCGCGGCGGACAGCTACGAGCGCCTTATTTTCCCGTCCATGGAACGCGAAGTGCGCGCATATCTCACGGATATGGCGTCCGAACAGGCGATCAAGATGTTCGAAGTCAATTTGCGCCCGCTCCTCATGCAGCCGCCGCTGAAAAACAAAATCGTGCTCGGCTACGATCCCGCTTACAGAACGGGTTGCAAACTCGCCGTAGTCAACCAGCAGGGCACGGTGCTTTATAAAACGGTCATTTATCCCACGCCGCCGCATAATAAAATAGAGGAGTCCAAAAAGACGCTCAAAGCGATCATCGATAAATTCAACGTCGAAGTGATTTCCATCGGCAACGGCACGGCTTCCAAGGAATCGGAAATTTTCGTGGCGGAAACGCTCAAGGAAATCGATAAAAAGGTTTCGTATATCGTCGTCAGCGAAGCGGGCGCGTCGGTTTATTCGGCGTCCAAACTCGGCGCGGAGGAATTCCCCGATTACGACGTTGCGGAACGCAGCGCGGTTTCCATCGCCAGAAGGCTTCAAGATCCGCTTGCGGAGCTTATCAAAATCGATCCCAAGTCCATCGGCGTGGGGCAGTATCAGCACGATATGCCCGAAGCGCGGCTGGACAGCGTGCTCGAGGGCGTGCTGGAAGACTGCGTGAACAGCGTTGGTGTGGATCTCAATACCGCCAGCGTATCGCTTTTGAAATACGTTGCGGGACTTAACGCGGGTACGGCGAAAAACATCGTCAAGTACCGCGATGAAAACGGAAAGTTCAGATCGAGAAAGGAAATATTAAAGGTTAGTAAACTCGGCGAAAAGGCGTTCGAGCAGTGCGCGGGATTTTTGCGCATTACCGACGGCGATAATATTCTGGATAATACCGCGGTGCACCCCGAATCGTATGCCAATGCGGAAAAACTTCTTTCGCTTTTCGGGTATACCGATGACGACGTGCGTGCGGGAAATATCAAGGATTTGCCGCAGCGCATTAAGGAAAGGGGAGAAAAAACCGTCGCAGAAGCCTGCGGGATGGGCATTCCCACGATGAACGACATCGTTTCGGAGCTGATGAAACCCGGCCGCGATATCCGCGACAGCCTTCCCAAGCCGGTACTGCGCGAGGATATCATGAGCATAGACGACTTGAAAGTCGGCATGGAACTTACGGGAACGGTTCGCAACGTTGCGGACTTCGGCGTTTTCGTCGATCTCGGCGTGCATCAGGACGGGCTCGTGCATATTTCCGAAATCACGGATAAATTTATCCGCCATCCGAGCGACGTGCTGAAAGTCGGGCAGGTGGTGAAAGTGCGCGTCATCGGCGTCGATAAAAAGCGAAACCGCATCGCGCTGTCCATGAAATCGCCGTCTGCGGAGAAAAAGGCGAAAAACGCTTGACATATCCTGCGAATTTATATTAAAATCTAATAAAAAAAGGAGAGAATTATGGCGAATATAGATAAGATCAAGGAAATGATCGCAAGCCAGCTTGCGATTCCCGTGGAACAGGTTACGGAAGAAAAGGAGATCGTAAAAGATCTCGGCGCGGACTCGCTCGACATCGTGGAAATGCTGATGACGTTGGAAGAAGAGTATAACATCACCATTCCCGAAGAAGAAACCGTGGACATCAAGACGGTCGGCGACATCGCGGCGGTACTCTCGAAATACGTAAAATAATCCCGCTCAGGGCGGTTAAAGAAAGGAGGCGCACAGGTTGCGCCGCCTTTCTTTTAAAAGCGAAGTAGCATAAAAGCGACGTGAAAGCATATATTGAATTAAGAAACGAAAAGGAGGAAAACAATGTCGTTTTTTTGCAATTTCAAATCGGATAAATGTCCGGGGCCCATTAACGGCAACCCGCTGAACGGACTTTGCGAAAAGGTCTGCATACAGGCAAAAAAAGTTTTCGACGCGTGTATGCGTCAGACGCAGGAAATGGGGCTTGTTCTCAACATCTCCAACCTGAATCCGCAGTCTCCTACATATCCGCTCACCTTTGTCAGCGCCAAGAGCACGACTTCGGTCGGCGAAATTTCCAATCTCGTCGTCGAACCGTTGGCCGAACGCGAAAGAGCGTCGAGAGTGAAAGCGGATATCACCATTCCGGTTTCCGTCGCGTATACCGATGCGAACGGCGTGGAAGGCGCGGCGACTTCTTACGTGACCATCACGCAGGACGTTATCCTGAACATCCCGTCGCCCAGCATCATGCCCTACACGGTGGAAGCGGTGGTTTCGCTGGTATCCACCAAGGGCGCGTACACGAACACCAATCAGTTTACCGTCGACGCTTGCGTGACGATCATTCTGAAAGTCGTGATGGAAGTGGAACTGCTCATTCCGTCTTACGGCTATTCGGCAATCCCGCCGTGCCAGGAATACACGCAGGAAGTATGCGCAGGGTTCTTCGAACTCCCCGTATTCCCGCAGTAGCGATATCGTCCGCGCCGCAATTTATTACGGCTGGAAGATACAAAGCCGCATGAAAAAAGACCGCAGAAAGGCGGTCTTTTTTTGCAAAAAACAAATGATGGGACAAATTGATGAACAGGAAGGAGAGCCGCTTTGCTTTTTTTGCAGGGCGGAATTTTTTAAACCGCGGCAAATCCCTTGCAAAAACAAAGAAAAATATGGTAAAATAAATAAAAATTCAAGCGGGAGCGGCGATGAAAATCTGGGCGATCAGCGATCTTCACCTGTCTACTACGGGGGAAAAGCCGATGGATGTATTCGGCTCAAACTGGGTTGGCTACGTGGATAAGATCGTAAAAGATTGGGAAAATAAAGTGGCGGACGGCGATATCGTGCTCGTTTGCGGCGATATCAGCTGGGCAATGACGCTGGAAAACGCCTTGAAAGATTTATCCGTCATCGCGCCGCTCAAAGGCAAAAAGATTTTGATACGCGGCAACCACGACTATTGGTGGCACGGGATCGGCAAAATTCGCGCCGCGTTGCCCGAAAATATGTATGCCCTTCAAAACGATTCCATGAAGATCGGAAACGTAGTGTTTTGCGGTTCGCGCGCTTGGTGCGTGCCCGGTTCGCCCGATTTTGACGAGGCGGACGAAAAGATCTTCCTGCGGGAAGCGGAGCGGCTGAAGCTGTCCTTTCACTGTGCAAAAAAGCTGAGAGAGGAAGGGGACAAGCTGATCGCGCTGGTGCATTATCCGCCGTTTAACGTGAGAAGGGAAAACTCGCTGTTCACCGATCTGTTTGAAGAAAACAAGGTGGATGCGGTGGTGTACGGGCATTTGCACGGAAAGGAATCGCGCGGCGACAAGCTTGTGAAAAAAAACGGGATCGACTATTATCTCACTTCGTGCGATATGGTGAACAATAAACTTACGGAGATTATATTGTGATGGACGAAAACTTAAGCGACGAAAAAGAGCTGACTTCCGCCGAAGATTGCGCGGAAAATGAAGGGAACGCGGAAAACCGCAGGTGCGATAAGGCGAAAGAAGCGGTGAAAAACTATTTCAGAACGCTTCCGAAACGTTATTTTATCACGGCGTTTTCGGGTATGGCGCAGGGCCTTTTCGTCACGCTTATCGCGGGAACGATCCTTGCGCAGATCGGCGGTTGGCTGGGCGACAACGCCTTTGCGAAAATGGTGCTCGCTCTGGCGAATATTGCAAAGTCGCTGATGGGCGTGGGGATAGGCGTAGGCATAGCGCACGCGCTCGGAAAGAACAAACTCATCGTGTTTTCCGCGGCGGTCGCAGGATTTGTAGGCGCGTTTGCAAACACGATAATGGACGGGACGTTTGCGTTCACGCTCGGCGCACCCGGCAACCCCATCGGCAGCTACGTGGTTACGATGTTTACCGTTGAAATCGCTTCGCACTATGTGGGTAAGACAAAACTCGATATTATTCTCGTACCGCTCGGCATGATGGTGCTCGCCATGGGGG
>CALVXL010000116.1 GCA_944369635.1 uncultured Clostridia bacterium | reverse complement strand
AAAATAATAGCCGTAACGCTTTACGTCCACTTTCGCGTCCGTCAGAATGGTTTTTGCCACGCCGTCGGGCACGCTCAAAAGTCCGTATAGAATATGTTCGCTCCCAATATACGTGCAGCCGTAACGGGTCGATATGCTGCGCGCCATCTGCATCGCCTTGCGCGCGTTTGTAGATAAATTGTCCTCGAAATTCAAATCCATCAATCGCTACCCCTGATTTTCGCTATGGAATTCTTGACAAAATCCGCCCTGTAATAATCGCGCTCGCGCTCGGAAAGCTGTCTTGCGTAACGCGCGCAAAGATTCGCCGGTCGGGCGGTGATCGTCAGATCGTCGATCGCCTGCGGATTTTCAAAATCGAAAAAACCGAGCGATACGCCGAGCTTGACGTCCGATATATATTCTAAAAATTCGCCGTAGCTTAAAAGTACGGAATTTTCCAAAATTCCCAGAGCGCGGCGACACTTGTTTTCCGTAACGAGCATATTCTGCGCGTAATGGGTCTTTAATGTCTCCCGCTCGCAATCGCACACGCGGAGCACCGCTTCTTCCACGCTTTCGATGACCTGCCGCTCGCTTACGCCCAGGGTGACCTCGTTGCTGACCTGATAGAGATTGCCCTCCGCCTTGCTGCCCTCGCCGTACGCGCCGCGGACGGTCAGCCCCAAACGCTCCACCTCGCGGGCAACTTCCGCCATTTTTCCGCTTTCGGTAAGCGCGGGCAGAAACAGCATGACCGAAGCGCGTAATCCCGTGCCGACATTGGTCGGGCAGGCGGTGAGATACCCCAGCTTTTCATCAAAAGCAAAGTCGATGTTTTTCGCCAGCTCGTCGTCGAGGTAATCGAGACGTTTATACGCTTCATTAAGGGTAAGACCGCGCATGAAACATTGCTCGCGGAGCACGTCCTCTTCGTGGATCATCACCGACACGCTTTCGTTGGCGTTGATCAGTACCGCGCCGAGCGCCGCGTTTTCGATAAGCGCGCTGCTGACCAGATGTTTTTCTTTGAGCGACTCCCGCATGAGGGGCGTCATCATGGATAGATAGTAAAGTTTAAAGTTTTCCGCGCGCCCCGCCGCGACGGCGACTTCCTTGACGATCTGCGAAGCGAGCCGTTTGTCTTTTACGCAAAAAGGCCTGCCCTTGATGTTGCGCGCCAACCGCACGCGGGATAAAACAATATTGTTATCGGCAAGTTCCGGACGGTAATCCATATTATTTCAGCCCCCTTCTCGAAAGTTCGTAAGAAAGCTGGCGGATATCTTCGTCCATGTCGTTCGCCGCGTCGAAATCCCCTGCGAGCATCGCCTCCTCCTTGTCTTTAAGAAGGCGCTTATATTCGTAAATAAGTTCCCGTTCCACGCCGCTGACCTTCGGTCTTTTGCCGCAATGCACCGTTTTACCGTGCATTTTTTTCAAAACGGGCAAAAGTTCCGCCGCGAACGCTTTGTAACAGTTTTCGCACCCGAGCATGGAAGTTTTATAAAATTGTTCGAGCTTCAAACCGCACTTGGGACATACTTTCATATTTTATCCGTTTGCCTCTTTCAAAAGGCGTTTAATACATTTTTCCGCGTTTTTGTAAACGGTTTCGACAGATTCTCCGATATGATATTCCCCGTTTTCGTAGAGAATTTTTCCCTTTGCCATGGTCAACAGCACCGCGGAAGTATCCGCCGCGTAAACGAGGCTTTTTTTTATATCGGAAAGCGGTCTCATGGAGGGCGCAGAAAGATCGATCAGAACGAGATCGGCGTCTTTGCCGACGGCGATTTCCCCGCCGTTCATGCCGAGCGCCTGCCAGCCCGTCTTCCCCGCCGCGTCCAGCGAAATTTCCGCGCCGACGGCGGCCGCGTCCTTCATGCGCTCTTTTTGCAGACAGCTTAAAAGATACATTTCGCGGAACATGGAAAGTTTGTTGTTGCTCGCCGCGCCGTCCGTGCCGAGTGCGACTTTTACCCCGTTTTTCAGAAGGGAATAAACAGGCGCGACCCCGCTTGCAAGTTTTAAGTTGCTCGACGGGTTACTGACGACGCATACGTTCTTATCTTTTAAAAGCGCGATATCCCCTTTATCGAGATAGGTGCCGTGGGCGATCATGCCGCCGTAATCGAAAAACCCGATCTTGTGGAGATATTCCACCGGCGTCAAATTGCGCCGCACGGTGCATTCCCCGACTTCTTCGAGGGTTTCCGAACAGTGAATATACGTCGGCGCGCCGTATTTTGCCGCAAGATCCGCCACGCCTTCGAGCAAAGCGTCGCTGCAGGTATATTCGGCGTGCAGGCCGATAAAATATTTCAGCCTGTCGCCCTTATATTTATTGTATGCCGTTTCTATGCGGCAAAGCGCCTGTTCCGTGCCGCCGCCGATGTCGTTTGCGCCCGAACAGAGCGCAAGGGCGAAACCCGCTTTATAAAGGGTGTCGACAATGACGTCGTTATAAAAATACATATCCGCGACCGCCGTGACGCCGCCGCGGGCATACTCGGCCGCCGCAAGCATATTGCCCCAGTAAACGTCCTCTTCCGTCAGCTTGTCTTCCAAGGGAAAGATACGGTCGAAAAGCCATGTTTTGAGCGGCAAATCGTCCGCCACGCCGCGGAAAAGCGTCATGGCGGAATGCGCGTGCGCGTTGGCAAAAGAAGGCATCAAAAGGTTGCCGCCGCAATCTTTTACGGCGTCCGCCCGTAAATTTTCCGCTTTGCCGACATACGTGATCTTTCCGTCCTCGACGAGCACTTCGCCGTCGAAAATATCCGCGTATGCGTCCTTTAATATCTTTGCGTTTTTAAAAAGAAATTTCATAATTTTTCCGCCAGAGCGGCGATGTATTTTTTCATCTTTTCCCCGATCGTACCGTCGCGTAGGGCATACTCCACGTTCGCCTGCACGTACCCGGCCTTGTCGCCCACGTCGTAGCGAATCCCATCGAATTCCGAAGCGACGATCTCCCCGCGTTCCGCAAGCGCCTGAAAGGCGTCCGTCAGAATGATCTCGCTCCCGTGCATTTTGAGCTTTCTGATTTCTTTGAATATATCGCCGTCCAGCACGTATCTGCCGATGATCGCATAGTCGGAAAGTTCCTCGCCTGCCGCGGGTTTTTCTTTAAGAGCATAAACTTCCTTGATGTCTCCGTCGGTCTTTACGCCGATGTTGCCGTATTTGGAAATTTCGCTCTTTTCGACGCGCATGGTGGAAAGCACGGTCTTCCCCGTCTTTTCATACGCTTCGCAGAGGCGGCGGATACAGGGCTTTTGCCCTGCCTTGGTGTAGATGACCTCGTCGCCGAGAAGAAGGGCGAACGGCTCGCCCGCGAGCAGATCTTCCGCGCACAAAAGCGCGCCCGCCAGACCGTTCAGTACGTCTTGCTTGACAAACGTTATCTTTGCGCGGGATGTGATTTTTTTCAGTATTTCGTAAAGTTCGGTTTTACCGTCGGCAACGAGCCGTTTTTCCAGCGGAAGATTTTCCGCGAAATGCCGTTCGATGACGTCGGTATTGTGACTGGTTATTATGATAATGTCCGTAATGCCCGCCGCGACCGCTTCGTCGACGATATAATCGACGGTCGGCGTGTCTAAAATGGGCAACATCGATTTGGGAACGGCCTTCGTGACGGGCAAAAACCGCGTGCCGAGCCCTGCGGTGGGAATCACCGCTTTTGTTACTTTTTGCATTATACCCCCGTTATTTGCTGTATTTTTCTTCTATTTTTCTGATTTTCTCCACGCGCTTTGCGTGTCTTCCTCCTTCAAAAGAAGCGCCTAAAAATGCGTCCACGATATCGCACATGAGCCCCGCGCCGATCACTCTTCCGCCGAACGCAAGCATATTCGCGTCGTTATGCATACGCGTCATGCGCGCGCTGAACGTGTCGTGGCAGAGCGCACAGCGTATCCCCGGGACCTTGTTCGCCGCGATGGAAATGCCGATTCCCGTGCCGCAGACGACGATTCCGAAATCGAATTTTCCCGCCGCCACGGCTTCCGCCGCTTTGAGCGCATAGTCGGGATAGTCTACGGACTCCGTAGAATAAGTGCCTAAATCTTCATATTCGATTCCGCGTTTTTCCAGATGTTTTTTGAGTTCTTCTTTCAAAGCATAGCCGCCGTGATCGGCGGCGAGAGCGATTTTCATTTCAATTCTCCGCTGATGATTTTATTTGTTATTATATTACAGGCGTGCTCGATTTCGTGCGAACACCTGATATAGTCGTTGAGCGTACCGCCGTACGGATCGGAGATCTCCCCCTCTCCCGTAAGCTGGCTGACGACGAACGCTTTATCCATGCAAAAAAACGCCTCTCTTTGTGCGGAAGTCATGCAGATGATGTAATCGCTCTTTTCCATGAGTTCCGCGGTAACGCGCTTCGAACGGAACGCGGGCACGTTGATTCCCAGCTGTTTCAACGCTTTTTTGGCGTTTTCGCTCATCTTCGCGCCCTCTTCGGCGCAAAGCCCCGCGGATGTTACCCGCCAGCCCGTAACGCCCGCCCATTTCAGTTTTTGTTTGAGCACGGCTTCCGCCATAGGCGAACGGCAGGTATTCCCCGTGCAAACGAATAATATTCTTTTCAAATCCTCACCCGTCGAATTTTTTTGCGGCTTTCGTCAGACGGTTCATCACCCCGTCGTATACCCCGCCTTTTCCCCGCGGCTCGACAACGACGATCAAGTCACTCGCCCTCTCCGCCGCGCGGAGATCGTAAAAAAGATTGGCCGCCATTTCCTTCGCGTCCTCGCCGAGGAAAATGACGTTTCTTTCCCCGACTTCGTCTTTTAAGGAATTTTCGATCAGCAACACGGGGTTGCGACCGCTTTGCTTTTGCTTATCGTAATATTTAAGCGCGGTTTTCCAATCCTCCGCGGCAAAGCGCGCCGTTTCCGCACGGGGCATATAATGCCCGTATTTTACGCCGGGCGAGCGGACTTTATCCGTTTCCTTATGCTGCGCGTAAACGCAATCGCCGGCGACGGAAGCGATCATCTCCCGCGTGATAAGCCCCGCGCGCAGAATGCGCGGCACTTTTTCCGTTACGTCCAGCACCGTGCTCTCGATACCGCCCGAACATTTCCCGCCGTCCAAAATCAGGGGAATTTTGCCGTTGAGATCGTCGTAAACGTGCTGTGCGGTAACGGGGCTGACGTGTTTGGAAATATTTGCCGACGGCGCGACGACGGGCAGATCCACCGCTTTTAAAAACGCCTGCGCGCCCTCGTGCGAGGGTATGCGTACCGCGAGGGTATCCCCGCCGCAGGTTGCGACGGAAGAAATTACGCCCTTGGAATAAAACACCATGGTCAGCGGTCCCGGCATAAACGCTTCTTTTAACTTCAAAGCATAATCCTGTTCCACATAAACCAGCTTGCCGATATCGTAATCTTTATGGACGTGCGCGATAAGCGGGTTATCGCTCGGTCTGCCCTTGACGGCGTAAATCTTTTTCACGGCTTCGCCGTTCGTACCGTCCGCGCCCAGACCATAGACCGTTTCCGTAGGCATGGCGACAAGCCCGCCGCCGTAAATGATCTCCCTTGCGAGAGCCAGACTTTCTTCGTCCACTTTCAGTATTTTCGTTTCCATATCAGAATATATCGTCGTCGTTATCGAAAGGCAAGGCAGAAGCCTCTTCTTCGGGCGGCGGCGTTTCGGCGTCGTCGTACCAGCCGGCGTCGTCCTCCTCCTTCGCGGGCGCGTTCTGCTCTAACACTTCGTCGGTCAGATTGAGGAACTTGGTGCATTCGCCCTTGAAATAAAGTTTAACCGTTCCCGTAGGACCGTTTCTGTGCTTTTCGATGAGAATTTCCGCCACGTTCGCCTGAATTTTGCCTTCGGCGACCTCTTTCGCGTCGGGATATTTGTCGGGACGGTGTATG
>CALVXL010000115.1 GCA_944369635.1 uncultured Clostridia bacterium | reverse complement strand
TTTATGAAAGTTGTTATCGTGGGAGGCGTTGCGGGCGGAGCCACCGCCGCGGCAAGGCTTCGCCGTCTCGATGAAAAAGCCGAAATCGTGATTTACGAGCGTTCGGGATATATCTCTTACGCAAATTGCGGATTGCCGTATTATGTCGGCGGAGTGATAGAGGATAAGGAAGATCTGACCTTGCAGACTCCCGAAAGTTTCCGCATGAGATTTAATATCGATGTAAAAGTCCGCCACGAAGTGACGGATATCGACGTCGCCGCAAAGACGGTTACCGTCACCGATTTAAGCGCGGGCAAATCTTTTGAAACGCATTACGACAAACTTATCCTCGCGCCTGGAGCTCACCCCGTTCTGCCGCCGTATTTTCGTAAGAGCGAGAGGGCTTTCACGCTCCGCACGGTGGAGGATACGCTGAAAATCCGCGCCTTTGCCGATAAAAAAACGCCGTCGTCCGCCGTCGTCATAGGCGGGGGATTCATCGGGCTGGAAATGGCGGAAAACCTGACGGAACGCGGTATAAACGTCACCGTTATCCAGCGCGGCGGACACCTTCTGAGCACCGTCGATGAGGACATCGCCTCGTTTATCCATGCAAAATTCCGCGAAAACGGCGTGAATTTGCTCTTTAACACCAACGTCGCCGAAATAGCGGACGACGGAAAAAAAGTCGTTGTCAGGTCGGATAAAGGGGAAATTGTCGCCGATATGCTCGTCCTCGCCATCGGCGTTCTGCCGGAAAGCGGACTCGCGAAAAAGGCAGGGCTGAAACTCGGGGCAAAGGACGCCGTCGTCGTCAACGAAAAAATGCAGACCTCCGCGCCCGACGTTTACGCCGTGGGCGACGCCGTGGAAGTGGAGCATTTCGTCACCAAGGAAAAAGCCGTCATTTCGCTTGCGGGGCCTGCCAACAAGCAGGGGCGCATCGCCGCGGACAACATCTGCGGGATAGAAAGTGCGTATAAAGGCTCGCAGGGTTCGTCGGTCATCAAGCTCTTCGATCTGACCGTCGCTTCCACGGGGCTCAGCGAAAAACACGCCCGCGCGGCTAAACTCGATTACGAAAAGATCATCCTTTCGCCGTTGTCGCACGCGGGGTATTATCCGGGCGGAAAGATCATGACGATGAAACTTCTCTACGAACGGAAAACGCAAAAGATTTTAGGCGCGGCGATCGCCGGCTACGAGGGCGTCGATAAGAGAATAGACGTTCTGGCGACGGCTTTGCGCGCGGGTTTGAAAGCGACGGACTTGAAAGATCTCGATCTGGCTTACGCGCCGCCTTATTCTTCGGCAAAAGATCCCGTCAACATGGCGGGATTCATCGCGGATAACATCGAAAAGGGACTTGTAAAGCAGTTTTATTACGAAGATATTCCCGCTTTAAAACAGCGCGACGACGTCGTTTTGCTCGATACCCGCACGCCGCGGGAATACGCCTTCGCCCATGCGGAAAAATTCGTCAATATCCCGCTCGACGAACTCCGTCTGCGCCTCGGCGAACTGGACAAAAACAAAAAGATTTTCGTCATGTGCCAGAGCGGGCTGAGGAGCTATCTCGCCACGCGTATTTTAACGCAGAACGGCTTCGATTGTTATAATTTTGCGGGCGGATACAGGCTGTACGGCAGCCTTTATACGGATAAAAAGCTTGCGCAAACGGCGTATCCCTGCGGCATGGAGAAATAAAGGTTATGGAAAAAGTGCTGATCATCGTGGATATGCAGAACGATTTTATCGACGGCGCGCTGGCAAATCCCGCAGCGCAGGAAATCGTCGGTAAGCTCGCCGACCTTGCGGAAAACTGGAAAGGCAGAATCATCTTCACCCGCGACACGCATGGCAAAGATTATCTTGAAACGCAGGAGGGCAAGAAACTGCCCGTAAGGCACTGCATAAAGGGAACGTACGGCTGGCAGGTGAACGAAAAAATCGAACGAGCGGCGAGAAATAACGCGGGCGCGTCGGTTCAATACGTCGACAAGCCGTCGTTCGGCGCGGGAACGCTGCTTTTCGACGCCGTCATGCAAGGCGGAAAGCCCTATGAAATAACGTTTACGGGCACGTGTACGGACATCTGCGTCGTCAGCAACGCGCTGATATTGAAATCGTTTTTGCCCGAAACGCCGATGTATGCGATCGGAAGTTGTTGCGCCGGAGTGACAAAGGAAAAGCACGAAGCGGCGCTTTCAGTGATGCAAAGCTGCCAGATCGACGTACTTTAGCATAGATAAATGCCCGAAGGGCGCGGACAGCCGTCGGCATTCTGCTGTCGATCTTTCAGATTAAAAAAAGCGCGACGTCGTTCGCGCTTTTTTGATAAATCAGCGGCTCGCTTTTTTTACAAAATGGAGGCGATAACGCGGTGATAAAGAAAAAAATCGGCGTCCGCAATCGCCGAAGTAGGCAAAAACCCCGAAAAAACGCGTAAACTTAAATTTTAATGCGCACATAATGTATAAAGTACCCGCCAGGTCTTGACGAACGCGCCGATTTGTGCTATTGTATAAATAATCAAATTTCGAAGGCATTTTTTTCATTTTTTATATTAAAAATATAAATAGGCGACGGAAGGGATAAGTTTCGGCAGAGCCGAACGAGAGCGAAAATTCAAACCGCAAGTCAAAATGAAAACAAATTGATATATATTTTATTGACTTTAATAATTTTTAGTGATAGAATATTCTTCGTCTGACTGCATAGAAAGAGTGATTTACATATGTCGAATGTAAAAGCAAAGGGATCAGTGCAAATGAAAAAAGAACAAATTGGGGACTTTGAAAATACAAAAAGAAATAGCAAACGTTTTGAGCGTTGGCGTATTATGTCATTTTTACTGGTAATTTACGACATAATCGCAATAGCTCTTTCTTTTTTTCTGGCCCTTTGGTTCAGATACGACTGTAATTTTAGCGCAATTCCGTCTGATTTTCTGATGGCGTATTGCAAATTTATCGGAATATACGTTGTTTTCTGTCTGCTCGTATTCTGGCGGTTTAAATTATATAACAGCATCTGGCGGTTTGCGGGTTTTGCCGAAATACTAAAGATTATATTCGCAACTGTCATAGCGTTTGTCTTTCATTGCATTTTTATCACCGTTTTATTTGAAAAAATGCCGTTGGCATATTATCTTTTCGGCATTCTGATTCAGTTTGTGCTTACGCTTTTTATCCGTTTTTCGGGAAGGTTTGCGATATTTTGCAACAACCTTTTTCAGAAAAAAGACGGCAAGGATAACGGCGGTACGACTAAAAATATCATGCTGATCGGCGCAGGCGAAGCGGGACAGATGATTTTGCACGATATTCAGAAAATGGAAGAGATCAAGGATTCCGTTAAATGCATTATCGACGACGATCCCGATAAGTGGGGAAGATTTATCGAAGGCGTTCCCGTCGAGGGCGGAAGAGAGAAAATACTTTCCTGCGTCGAAAAATATAACATCAGTAAGATTTTCCTCGTCATTCCGAGCATTTCGCTGGAAGAAAAGAAAAATATTCTCGAAATCTGCAAGAAATCGAAATGTGAATTAAAGGAATTGCCGAGTATATTCCAGCTTTATAACGGCGAAATTTCTTTGTCGAAAATGAAGGATGTAGCGGTGGAGGATCTGCTCGGTCGCAAACCGATCCAGGTCGATATGCGGCAGATTTTCGAATATCTCAGCGGAAAGGTGATTTTTATCAGCGGCGCGGGCGGAAGTATCGGCCGTGAAATCAGTCTGCAGGTCGCGGCGCACGAACCGAAACTGCTCATATTGTTCGATTTTTACGAAAATAACCTTTACGACATTCAGTTTGAACTGAAAAACAAATATCCCGCGTTAAAATTCATCGCGTTGATCGGTTCGGTAAGGGACAGCAGAAAACTGAACGAAGTGTTTTCGGAATATAAACCGGAGGTCGTTTTTCACGCTGCGGCGCATAAGCACGTGCCGCTTATGGAAGACAGTCCATGCGAGGCGATCAAGAATAACGCGATCGGCACGTATAAAACGGCGTATGCCGCGGCGTTGCACGGCTGTAGGCGCTTTGTACTGATCAGCACGGATAAAGCGGTCAATCCCACTAATATCATGGGCGCGTCAAAAAGACTGTGCGAAATGATCATTCAAAGCTTTGACAGAAAGATCAAAGACGGAAAAATGAGCGAACTGCCGCTTTTGTTCACGCATTCGCAAGACGAGGATATGAGGGAATTTGCCAAGATCCCGCAGGATGCGAAAACAGAGTTCGTCGCCGTGCGTTTCGGCAACGTTTTAGGAAGCAACGGTTCGGTCATTCCGCTTTTTAAAAAGCAGATCGCAAACGGCGGCCCCGTTACCGTAACACACCCCGATATTGTACGTTATTTCATGACGATTCCGGAAGCTGTCAGCCTGGTGCTGCAGGCGGCTACCTATGCGCACGGCGGGGAAATCTTTGTTCTCGATATGGGTGAACCCGTAAAAATCGATACGCTTGCGCGCAATCTCATCCGTTTGAGCGGTTACGAACCCGATAAGGATATCAAGATCGTATATTCCGGTTTAAGACCGGGCGAAAAGCTTTACGAAGAAAAGCTGATGTCGGAAGAAGGTTTAAAAAAGACGCCGAACGATATGATCCATATCGGCTCGCCCATTCCTTTCGATTGTGATAAGTTTTTGTATCAGCTCGGCGATCTGATGCAGGCAGCGTATGACAACAGGGAAGACATTCGCGAACTGGTTGCCGAAGTCGTAACGACTTACCACATCATCGACGTAAAAAAAGACAGTCC
>CALVXL010000114.1 GCA_944369635.1 uncultured Clostridia bacterium | reverse complement strand
GGCGGTGCAGTTGCGTTAGATTACGCCTTGTTTTCGACATAGTCTGTTGACCAGCTCACAGTGTCTCCACCGTTACGCGGCAGCAACCCATATCCCTATGGTAGCCTTACCTACCGGAAGTTATTTTCTTTTCTATAATCATTGTATGCTTTTGACGGGTATTTGTCAACAGAATTTAATCGTTTTCGTTGATTTTGTTGTCGTAAACGATCTGCGGATTGATTTCGCGGAGCGCTTTCATAAAATCTTCGTGCTTGCTTTCGCTCAGCATGATCACCAGAAATTTATCGTTGGTCATATACATCACCAGCTTGCCCTGCGCTTTGAAGTAAGTGAGTTCGGAAATGTTCTCGATCGGGTAAGAGGTGTGCAGAATGCCCATAACGGAATAAAGCTTCCCGTTTTTTACCACGTAATAGGGATAAACGAGAACGCCCGCACACAAAACGAGCAGGAAAAGCGCCAACACGATCAACAGGATAAACAAAATCATGCGGAAAGCGTTCAACGGCGGGTTGTTGACCAGCTGTACGATGTGGTAAACCGCCGCGAAAACGCCGCACGCCGAGCCGAGCGCGAGGATAAGGATGATATAAAACGGTTGTTTCATGCGGAATCTTTTCATAAGCACTCCTGTAACGCCTCTATTTTATCATATAATTTTAAGCTTATCAACAATTTTAAACAGATTTCCGTTTTTTTGCGCTTGCCAAACGCGGGCGGATTACGATATAATAATAAAAAAGATTCGGGAGACGGAAATGATCAAGCTGATAAATAACCCATGCGTATATAAAAACGGCAGGCTGATAAAGGCTTCCGCGGCGCAGAGTACGGAAATTTCCCGTACGATGGCGTACAAGATCCTGTCGGCGCACAACACTTCTGGCAACGACAAAAAGCTGAAAATAAAATTCGACGAAATCACTTCGCACGACATTACATACGTCGGCATTATCCAGACGGCAAAGGCAAGCGGATTGGAAAAATTCCCGTTGCCTTATACCATGACCAACTGTCACAATTCGCTTTGCGCGGTGGGCGGGACCATCAATGAGGACGATCATGTGTTCGGACTTTCCGCGGCGAAGAAATACGGCGGAGCTTACGTGCCGCCGCATCTTGCCGTCATTCATCAATACATGCGCGAAATGCGCGCGTTCGGCGGCGCGATGATCTTGGGATCCGATTCCCACACCCGCTACGGCGCGCTCGGCACCATGGCGGTGGGGGAAGGCGGTCCGGAACTCGTCAAGCAACTGCTTTGCAAAACGTACGATATCGATTTTCCGCCGGTGGTCGCGGTGTATCTGAAAGGCAGACTGCATAAAGGCGTAGGCCCGCACGACGTCGCGCTCGCGCTTGTGGCGGCTGTATTCAAAAACGGATTCGTAAAAAATAAGGTGATGGAATTCATCGGGCCGGGAATCAAAAACCTTTCCATGGATTTCAGGAACGGGATCGACGTGATGACCACGGAAACCACCTGTCTTTCCTCTGTCTGGGAAACGGACGAAAAAGTAAAGGAGTATTACCGTTGTCACGGCAGGGAGAGCGCGTTTAAGGAACTTCATCCCGAAGACGGCGCGTATTACGACGCGGCGATCGAGGTGGATCTCGGTTCGATCGAGCCGATGATCGCCCTTCCGTTCCACCCCAGCAACGCCTATACGATCAGAGAGTTCAACCAAAACGCCTACGATATTTTGAAGAAAACTGAAGAAGAAGGCAACAAACTTCTCGGCGGCAAGGGAACGTTTTGTCTGACGGATAAGATCAAAGACGGAAAGGTTTACGTACAGCAGGGCGTCATCGCGGGATGCGCGGGCGGCATGTACGAGAACATAGCCGCCGCAACGGAAATACTGAACGGGACTTCTCTTACGAACGGAGAGTTTTCTTTGAACGTCTATCCGTCCAGCCAGCCCGTCTACAAAGGGCTTGTGGATAACGGCTATATTTCCCGCCTGCTCGAAGACGGAGCCATCGTCAAAACGGCTTTTTGCGGACCGTGTTTCGGCGCGGGGGACGTGCCCGCGAACAATGCGCTTTCCGTGCGCCACACCACCCGCAATTTTGAAAGCCGTGAGGGCAGCAAGCCTTCGGGCGGACAGCTTGCGGCGGTCGCTCTGATGGACGCGCGCAGCATAGCCGCCACGGCGAAAAACGCCGGCGCGATCACCGCGGCGACGGAAACGGAATATACCGAAAGTGCGAAGAAATATTATTTCTGCGATAAAATTTACCGCGCCCGCGTTTACGACGGCATCGGAAAAGCCGAAACGAACGAAGAGCTCAAATACGGACCGAATATTGCGGACTGGCCGAAAATGCCGCCGCTCAAGGATAACCTCTTGTTGAAGGTCGTCAGCGTGCTTACCGATCCCGTCACCACCACCGACGAACTCATTCCCAGCGGAGAAACTTCCTCTTACCGTTCAAATCCTTTGAAACTTGCGGAATTTGCCTTGTCCAGAAAGGATCCGCAGTACGTATCGCGGGCGAAGGCCGTCAAAAACGAGGCGTTTCCCGCTCTCGAGGGCATAAAGGAAGAAAATACGAGTTACGGAAGCGTAGTGTGCGCCGTAAAACCCGGCGACGGCTCTGCGCGCGAACAGGCGGCTTCGTGCCAGCGTGTGCTGGGCGGAGCGGCAAATATCGCCGTCTCGTACGCGACCAAGCGTTACAGAAGCAACGTCATCAACTGGGGAATGATCCCGTTCCTCGCAAAGGAAAACGATTTCGCGGTAGGGGAACTGATCTATATTCCCGACGTGAAAAAGAAAATTCTCGGCGGCGATACGGAATTTCCCGCCCGCGTTTACGGCGAAAATCCGCGGGACGTGGTTTTGAAAATCGATCCGCTTACCGCGGACGAAAAGGAGATCGTCGTCAAAGGCTGTCTCATCAATTTTTATGCAAAGTAAGATTTTTCCGAAACGAAAAAGCGGCGCATTCGCGCGCCGCTTTTTTTCGTCAGAACAAGAAAGTTTTTCGATAAAATGGTAAATGCCGACGGCATGAATAAAAGAAACAGGTATTGACAAACTAAATCTTGTATGATAAAATAACAAAAAAGAAGGGCGGAAACAAGGAAATAAAAATGGAAAACGAAATAATAAAAAGCCAGTTTGAAAAGCGGCTCGGATCCACGCTCATGCGGCTGAGCTGGCTCATGGCGTTTTTGGCGTATATTCCCGCTTTGATCATGGCGTTTATCACGGTGATGGCTCTGGCGCTTGTTTTGAAAATACTCGTCATGCTGGCTATCGTGGTGTGTACGCTTTTTCTGGTGCTTCTCAACGAGGGATTCCGCGAAAAATTCCGCACATCGATTGACTCGCAGGAAATCGAGGCGGTGCAGCAGTTTGCCGAACGCGCTTACGGCGTTTTCAGCGTAGCCATGCCGCTTATGATAGCACTTACCGCGGCATTCATCGTCGCGTCCGTGGTGCTTGCCTTCGTTCAAAAAGAGAAAAAAGGCAGGACTTCCCGCGTAGTGTCGGCAATCTTGTGCGCCTTGGTGATGACCATAGCCGCCGTAACCTTTTACGGAATGGGGGCGTAGTATGAAAGTTTATCTTATAAACCGCAGGGACGTAGCGGTGTTTCAGGGTGAAAAACAGCTGTGCGTCAAACGGAAAGGCGGTGCGGAATTTGTGGAACCGGTCGCGGCGGACGGAGAGGAAGTTACGCTGCGTTTTTATCGGCGGTCGGAATTTGCCGCGAAAAACTGGTGGCTTTACGTTATGTTTTTCTGGATAATCGGCATCTGCGGCATTTGTACGCCGCGGTACGGTAAGTTCGTGCACGCGCTCGACTGCAAGGTGAAATTCACCGCCGACGAAAACGGGCGCGTCGATTTGCGGTTCACGCATTATCTCGACGAAAAGGGACAGCGTGAGGTTCCCGCCGTGGAAAACGTCGGCAGCGGGATAACGGAAATGGAAGGCAACTGTTACGTGCGCGACGATCTTGCCCTCCGCAGGAGGAAACGTTATAAAGTTCTTTCCGCGTTGGCAAGGCTGGCGTGTTTCGCGGCGCTTGTTGTCATCGTCGTCAAGGCGATAATAGGATAATATAAAAGATCGGGAGGAAATCGGTATGATCAATTTATTGTTGACGGGCGGCAACGGAGTTGACGCGCTTACCGTCGTTTATATCGGCGTCAGCGTGCTTTTGGGAATCGCCGTAGTGGCGGCGCTCGTCAGTCAGATTTTCGTCGCCATCGGTTACGTAAAGGGCAACCGTATGCAGAACGCCGCGGGGCTGAGCGGCGCGGAGTCAGCGCGAAAATTGCTCGACGAAAACGGTATGCCCGACGTGCAGGTTAAAAAATGTACGTTCTGGCGGATGTTTTTCTTCGGAAATCACTACAGCATCGCTAAAAAAACCGTATATCTGCGGAAATATACCATCGATAAAACCAGCGTGACGTCCGTCGCGCTGGCGGCGCAGAAAGTTGCGCTTGCAAAACAACACCGCGACGGCGATAAGAAGATGATCGTCCGCGGGCGCCTGCAGGGATTGGGCGTGTTTGCGCCGGTTCTGTTTATACCGCTCGTCGTCATCGGGTTGGCGGTGGATCTTCTTGTAACGCATTCCTTTATCTTTACCGTCTGCGCGATTGCTCTGGGGTTTTTGTTTATCGTGTTCGGACTTGTGGTCACGGTTTTGAATATTCCCGTGGAAAAGAAAGCCATTGTCTGCGCCGAGGAATGGTTGAAAAGCGAAACCTATCTCACTGCGGAAGAATATGCGGTCGTCAAAAAGATTTACCGCAGTTATATGGTGCAGTACGTCATGCAGTTTGTCGTGGCGCTGTTGAGAATTTTGCAGCTCTTCTTGAAAGTACTCGCAAAAGCAAAGCGCAACTGACAGCCGTTTTCTTACGCGTCGGTTAAAATGCGGCGGCAAAAACCGCTTGGCGGCGGGACGGTTAAGTTAAATAAAAACCGCGGGGCGAAAAATCGCCCCGCGGTTTTTACATGCCTTAAAATTTTAAGCAGGCGGAAACCCTATTTTTTGTGCGTTCCACGAAGAACGGATTTCGCGGAAAAAGCGCGAAGATATTCTGCGAAAACAAGCTTTTCAGTCTATCCGCGCCGCCGCGCTCATAAAATATATATGAGAAAAACGCGGGAGAGAGAATATGGATTTTGTAAACTCGGTATTGTTCCGCCTCGGCGTGGACGCGGGTGCGGGCGCGTATAAAGCGGTCATCGCCGAAAGCTACGGATATTTTGAAAACATAAAGGGAATAAAAAGTTACAGCGAAGAGGAAATCGTTCTGTTTTTAAAAAAGGGCGAACTCAGCGTGCGCGGCGAAAAGCTTATTTTGAAAAAATTCGGGCTGGGAGACGCGGTCATCGTCGGAAAAATCGACGGTTTTGAAGTAAAACGGGGGTGACGTATGCAAAAAAAGCTTTTTTATACCGTATTTACGATCGAGGGGCTCAACCGCGAAAGATTTTTTAACACTTTACAAAAAAAAGGCATTACGGTTTATAATTTAAAGACGCTCGGCGCCAAAAAAACGGAATTTGCCATAGATTCCGAGGATTTGAAAAAATTTTTTGCAATTACGGAGGATTTATGTTATAATATAAAACAAGTGAGAAAAAGAGGGCTGCTCGCCCCGTTTGCCGCGCTCTTTTCCCGTTTCGGGGTGCTCGTCGGCGCGCTGCTGTTTACGGCTGCGGCCGTCGCGGCCGATTTTGCTGTTTTTTCCGTCGATTATTCGGGCAGCGGCGCAATTTATGAAGAGTATGCCGGCGAAGTTCTCGCTTCGTGCGGTATTGTCCCGTTTTCCTTTACAAACGCAAAAAAGCTCGAAACGGCATCGAAAACGCTTCTGAAAGATTCCGAAACGTTTTCCTTTGTTTCCGTGGAAAAGAGGGGAACGCACGTAAAAGTGCACCTCGTGCTTTCGCCGGAGGCCTCGGGCGTGGTCGACACGAACAGAAAAGAACTCCTGAGCCCTGCGGACGGCATCGTGGAGAGCGTTACCGTTCTTCGCGGTACGGCGCTCGTCTCGGCGGGAGATGCGGTAAAGAAAGGGGACGCGCTCATCGGAGGATATAACGAGATCAAGGACACCGTATACGAAACGTATGTGCTCGGTACGGTGAATATTCTCTGCGTAACGGAATATACCTATCTCGGCGGAGAGAACGACGAAGAAAAATCCTCGGCGTTCGCCGCCGCCGAAACGGACGGGGAGATCATAGAAGAAACCATAACGAAAGAACCGAAAGGAGATAAGTTTCTTTTCAGGCTCGTCGTGAAATACAGGATCAAGGTCAAATAAAGGAGATTCTTTGGAACAAGTAAGACTCAGCGTCGATTGCGCGAGCGTGGATCTTTTGCAAAAAGTGCTCGGCGTTCTCGATGAAAACATGAACGTTCTCGCAAACGAACTCGACATCACCTTTTCGGTCAAGGGTACGGCGGTGGAGTTTTCGGGAGAACTTGCAAACGTTACCGTTGCGGCGGAAGTAACCAAAAAGCTGTTGGAGATCGCGGAAGCGGGCGAACCCATCGACAAAAGCCGTCTGATTTACTGTACGGAACTCGTCAAGGAGGGGGCGGCGGACGATATCGCTGGCATCATGAGCGGCGTGATCGCCGTAACTTCTCGCGGCAAGCCGATAAAGTGCAAGACCGTAGGGCAGAAAAAATATGCGGAAGCCATCAAAAAGAATACCGTTGTGTTCGGCATAGGACCTGCGGGCACGGGCAAAACGTATCTGGCGGTAGCGCTCGCGGTCGCGGCGTACAAGAGCAAAAACGTGGAAAAGATCATTCTCACCCGTCCCGCCGTGGAAGCGGGGGAAAAGCTGGGATTTCTCCCCGGCGATCTGCAAAACAAGGTCGATCCGTATCTGCGGCCGCTCTATGACGCGTTGCAGGAGATGTTCGGGCTGGAAAATTATTTAAAACTGATGGAGCGCGGCGTCATCGAGATCGCGCCGCTCGCCTACATGCGCGGGCGCACGCTTTCCAATGCGTTCATAATTTTGGACGAAGCGCAGAACACTACCAAGGAACAGATGAAGATGTTCTTGACACGGCTGGGGGAAGGTAGTAAAATGGTAATTACGGGGGACGTCACGCAAGTGGACTTGCCCGAAGGAAAAAAATCGGGTTTGAAACACGCGGCGGAGATACTTAAAAACATCGAAGGCATTTCGGTGATCACGCTCACGCATAAGGACGTGGTGCGGCACCCGCTGGTGATGAATATCATCGCGGCTTACGAAAAAAAGGAAAAAAATACTTAAAAGCAAATGGTAAAGACGAAATTACGCAAACACAAGCGCTGGTCGAAAAAACAGATAGGGCTGTTTTTGACCATCTTCGTGCTGAACATCATCTTAATGGGCGGAATCCTTGCGGGCTCGATTTTCCTGAACGGCATCGGGTATAATGCCGTGGAGCTCGGTTTTTTGGAATATTTCCGCACGAGGAGCGGGCAGTTCGTGTACCTGATGTTTATTCTGGTGCTCGTGATGACCGTTTCGTTTATCTATCTTATTTTTGAAAACAGGGAGCAGATCAAAACGCCGAAAGACGTGGAAATGATCTTCCTCATCATCGAGATTACGGTGATCTGCAATTACTTTTCGGGCAGGTACATCAACATTTATTTCCGTCCGCTCGTACTGGGGGGGCTTCTCACGCTTCTGCTCGTCAACCGCCGTTCCGCGGTGTTCGTCAACGTGGTCACGTCGCTTCTGACCTTCTTGATGGACGTGTTTACAAACGCGAACTACGCTACCACGGTATCGGAATTTGCGCAGTATTCCTCTCTCGTCATCGGTTTTTCGACGGGTATCGTCGGCGTTTATCTCATCGACGGCGTGGGCGCGCGTATCAAGGTTTTCGGGCGCGGGCTCACCATGATGGTTCCCGTGCTGGTATGCCTTGTCCTTCTCGAACAGACCAATCTTTTAAAATATCCCGAAAGAATCGTGGCGGGCGCGAGTTCGGCGGTTCTTTCCGTCGTGCTGTTTATGGCGATCTTGCCGATTTTCGAATGGCTGTTCAACAAACTGACGAGCTACCGTCTGTCGGAACTTACCGAACACAGCGCGCCGCTCATCAAGCGCATGATCGACGAAGCGCCCGGCACGTTCAACCACTCCATCGTCGTGAGCAACCTTGCGGAATCGTGCGCCATCGCCATCGGCGAAAACGCGCTTTTAGCGCGTTGCGCGGCGTATTATCACGATATGGGCAAGCTCAAGCAGCCTGAATTTTTCAAGGAAAATCAGCAGGACGGACGTAACCCGCATAACGACCTTACGCCAGAGCTTTCCGCCAATATTATCCGCGCGCACGCCAAGGACGGGTACGACATCGTCAAAAAATACGGTTTGCCGCAGGAGATCGCGGATATCTGTTTGCAACACCACGGCACCATGCCGATGATGTACTTTTACGCCAAGGCGAAACAGTTTGCCGACGGCGGAGAAGTGAACATCGAAAAATATTCCTATGCGGGGCCTAAACCGCAGACCAAGATCGCGGCGATTTTGATGATTGCGGACGCGGGCGAAGCGGCGGTAAGAACCCTTAAAGACCGCAACCGTGAAAACGTGGACGCGCTTTTAACCCGACTGATCAACGAGCGCATGCAGCTGAGACAGTTCGAAGATTGCGACATCACGATGAAGGAGCTCAATATCATCAGAAACACAATCGTAAATAACCTGACGGGCGTATACCACAGCAGAATAGAATACCCCAAGGTCAATTTAGAAGAAATCAAAACGGATGAATCGGATTAATATGGGAAAACTTGTGATCGAATGTCTTTCGAGAGACGTGAATTATAAAAAACTCGCCAAGGAAGTTTACAAACTTTTGGGGCAGAAGGACAAGCTTCGCGCGGAACTTACCTTCCTCAAAGAAGACGAGATGGTGCGGCTCAACAGCATGGCGCGCCACGTGGACAAGGTGACGGACGTTTTAAGTTTTCCGTCGCTCGACAATATCCGCGGCAAAGTCGTCACCGCGGAGGAATTTCCCTATGAAACGGAAGGACCGTATGTCTATCTCGGATCGGTAGCGATCTGTGAAAAGCGCGCGGCGCAGCAGGCGAAAGAATACGGCCATTCCACCGAAAGGGAAATCGAATATCTGCTTTTGCACGGTCTTTTGCACCTGTTCGGGTACGACCATATGACGGCAGAGGATAAAACGCAGATGCGCGCGCTGGAAAAGGCGGTTATCGGCAAGCTTTATCCCAAGGAGAAAGAATGAAAGCGGGCACGGTAGCCGTCATCGGCAAAGCGAATGCGGGAAAGTCCACTCTTGTGAACGTGCTGGTCGGGGAGAAGGTGAGCATCGTATCTCCCAAACCGCAGACCACGCGCGATCGCATATTGGGCGTTTTGACACAAGAAGATTATCAGATCGTGTTCGAGGATACGCCGGGCATTTACAAGGCGGATAACGCCCTCAATTCCGTCATGCAGCGCACGGCGGAACAGACCGCGAAGGACGTGGACGCCGTTTTGCTTGTTGTGGACGTGCACGAAGGAATGCGCGAAAACGATAAAAAACTCGTCGCACGCTATGAAAAATGCGCTCTTCCGCTCATCGTCGCGCTGAGCAAGATCGACATCTGTTCGGAAAATACGCTGATTGAAGCGATCAGGGAACTTTCCTTTGTCAATGCGGAAATCGTTCCCGTTTCGGCGCGCAAGGGGAAGAACATAAAAGAACTTCTGAAAGTCATTTTATCTGTTTTGCCCGAAGGGGAAAAACTGTACGATTTTCCCATCGTTTCGGATAAATCGGAGCGGTTCATGCTTTCCGAAATCATGCGGGAAAAGATCCTTTTAGGATTTGAAAAGGAAATTCCGCACGGCGTGGCGGTCATCGTAAACGAGTTTACCGACCGCGGCGAAGTGGTGGACGTTTCGCTGGACATCGTGTGCGAAAAAGCAAACCATAAAGCCATACTTATCGGCAAGCAGGGCGCCGCCATCAAAAAGGCAAGTACGCTCGCGCGGGCGGATATGGAAAAGCTACTCGGCAAAAAGGTCTTTTTAACCACGTACGTCAAGGTGGAAGAGGATTGGCGCAACAGCCGCCGCCTCATTAAAGAATACGGATACGGCGAAGAAGAAATTTAACGTATAAAAATTTTCCGTTGCACATACTAAGGCTATGGAAAAGAAAAAATTTGATTTTGAAATTCCCGCCGATTCTGCGTGGGAGTTGTTTGAAAAGACTGGTAACATTTCTTACTATATGCTTTACAAAAAGCTGACGGAAAAGTAAGAATCGGCGGTTTTTGCATTCTGCGCGCCGATTCTGCGTGGGAATTATTTGAAAAAACGGGCAACATTTCTTACTAATGCTTTACAAAAAGCTGACGGAAAAATAAACTCCGCCGGCGTAACCGTAACGGAAGAAAAAAGCGCAGGCGCAAACGGAGAAGTATGGAAGAAAAAGTAAACGCATTGATGCTGAAAAGCGTGGACTACGCGGACAACGACAAAATTTTAACGCTGTTTTCGCTGGAACAAGGGGTAATTTCGGCAAAAATGCGGGGAGTGAAAAAGGCCGGGGCAAAGCTGAAATTTGCAGCCGAGCCTTTTTGTTTTGCCGAATATATCCTGACGGGCGGCAATCTGAAAACCGTTACCAACGCTTCGCTTACCGACAGTTTCTATCCGATCCGCGAAAATATTTTCAAATTTTATGCGGCGAGCGCGGCGACGGAATTTGTTTTAAAATTCTGTCCGGAAAACGCGGTTTCGCCCGGATTGTTTTTCGAAACGATACGCTTTTTAAAATCTTTGGCGTACAGCGAACTTCCACCCGACGTATTGCTTCTGGCCTTTCTTCTGCACGCGCTGAAGGAAATCGGCTATTCGCTTCGTTTCGGGGACTGCGCGGGGTGCGGCGAACCGCTCGGCAGGGTGTTTTTTGATTTTTCTACAGGCTGCGGCTATTGCGAAAACTGCCGTACGGAAAGTTCCGTGGAAATCAGCCCCGTTACCTATGCGCTATTGCGAAAAGTTTCGTCTTTCGACCTCGGCTCGGTCACGGAAAAGGACATTTTGGATCTGGGCGTCGCGGACAATTACTATGTGCGCGCGCTCAAACTGAGTGCTAAATATCTGCGCACGGTGGCAAAGGACGAACCCAAGTCCTTAAAAGAATTTCTTAAAATGTGCGAGTTTTGACAAAAAAACTGTCTTTTTTTATAAAAATCGCTTGTAATAAACGGCGTTTTATTGTAGAATAGTGTAGCCGGCGGCGCGTCGGCTGTGTTATTAAATATTTACTGTTAAATTTTTATCGGAGGAAGTTGCAGGAATGAAGTATGTTTACTTATTCAGCGAGGGGAACGGCAAAATGCGCGAACTTCTCGGCGGCAAGGGCGCGAATCTCGCGGAAATGACGGGGCTGGGAATGCCCGTTCCGCAGGGGTTCACCATCACCACGGAAGCGTGCACGCAGTATTATCGGGACGGAGAAACCATCAACGACGAGATCCGCGCGCAGATCATGGAGTACATCGGCAAGCTGGAAAAGATCACGGGCAAAAAGTTCGGCGATCTGGATAATCCGTTGCTCGTTTCGGTGCGTTCGGGGGCGCGCGCGTCCATGCCGGGCATGATGGATACCATTTTGAATCTGGGACTCAACGACGAGGTGGTGGAAAGATTCGCCGCTAAAACGAATAACCGCCGTTTTGCGTACGATTCTTACCGCAGATTTATTCAGATGTATTCCGACGTCGTCATGGAAGTCGGTAAAAAATATTTCGAAGCGCTCATCGACGAGATGAAGGAAAAGAAAGGCGTCAAACTCGATACCGAGCTGGATGCGGACGATTTAAAAGAACTCGCCCGCCTTTTCAAGGCGGAATATAAAGCCAAAATCGGCAAGGACTTCCCGTCCGATCCCAACGAACAGCTTATGGGCGCGATCCGCGCGGTATTCCGTTCGTGGGACAACCCCCGCGCCATCTACTACAGGCGCATGAACGATATTCCCGGCGACTGGGGCACGGCGGTCAACGTGCAGATGATGGTGTTCGGCAACATGGGCGACACCTCGGGCACGGGCGTGGCGTTTTCGAGAAATCCGTCCACGGGCGAAAAGGGACTTTACGGCGAATATCTGATGAACGCGCAGGGCGAGGACGTCGTCGCGGGCGTGCGCACTCCGCAACCCATCGACATGCTCAAAAAGGACAATCCCGCCGTTTACGAACAGTTTAAAAACATCGTGGAAAAGCTGGAAAAGCATTACCGCGATATGCAGGATATGGAATTCACCATCGAAGAGGGTAAGCTCTTCATGTTGCAGACGAGAAACGGCAAGCGCACCGCCGCCGCGGCCATCAAAATCGCCTGCGATCTGGTGGACGAGGGCATGATCGACGAAAAGGAAGCGGTGCTGATGATCGATCCCAAACAGCTCGACGCACTGCTACACCCGCAGTTTGACGCCGCCGCTCTCAAAAAGGCTACGCCTCTCGCACGCGCTTTGCCGGCGTCGCCCGGCGCGGCTTGCGGTAAAGTCGTGTTCACTGCGGAAGACGCGACAAAGTGGGCTACGGAAAAGAAAGAAAAAGTCGTGCTCGTCAGGCTGGAAACTTCCCCCGAAGATATCGAAGGCATGCATTATGCGCAGGGCATTTTGACGGTGCGCGGCGGCATGACGTCTCACGCGGCGGTTGTGGCGCGCGGCATGGGTACGTGTTGCGTTTCCGGTTGCGGCGAAATTAGGATAGACGAGGAAAACAAACCCTTTACGCTCGGCGGAAAGACGTTTGTCGAGGGCGATTATATCTCGCTTGACGGCTCAACGGGCAACATTTACGGCGAGGCGATCAAGACGGTAGCCGCAACCGTTTCCGGCGATTTCGGCAGGATTATGGCGTGGGCGGACAAATACCGCAAATTGCAGGTGCGCACCAACGCCGACACACCGAAAGACGCGAAGCAGGCGCGCGCGTTCGGCGCGGAAGGCATCGGGCTTTGCCGTACGGAGCATATGTTCTTCGATGCCGACAGGATCGCCGCCATGCGCGAAATGATCGTTTCTTCCACGGTGGAACAGCGCGAAAAGGCGCTTGCAAAATTGCTTCCCATGCAGCAGGGCGATTTCGAAGCGCTCTATGAAGCGATGGAAGGCTATCCCGTAACCATTCGTTTCCTCGATCCGCCGCTGCATGAATTTCTGCCCACGGCGGAAGCGGACATCGTCGCCCTCGCCAAGGAAATGGATATGAAGGTCAGCGCGCTCAAAGGCATCATCGCTTCGCTACACGAATTCAACCCGATGATGGGACATCGCGGCTGCCGCCTGGCGGTAACGTATCCGGAAATCGCGGCAATGCAGACGCGCGCGGTCATCGGCGCGGCAATCAACGTGTCCAAAAGACATCCCGAATGGAATATCGTTCCCGAAATCATGATTCCGCTCGTCGGAGAGGTCAAGGAACTCGCATACGTAAAAGGCATCGTCGTAAAAACGGCGGACGAATGTATTAAAAAAGCCGGCGTGGACATTCATTATAAAGTCGGCACCATGATCGAGATCCCGCGCGCGGCGGTCACTGCCGACGAGATTGCGAAAGAAGCGGAATTCTTCTCTTTCGGCACGAACGATCTCACGCAGATGACATTCGGTTTCAGCCGCGACGACGCGGGTAAATTCCTTTCGGCATATTACGAAAAGAAGATTTACGAAAGCGATCCGTTCGCAAAGTTGGATCAGACGGGCGTCGGCAGATTTGTGAAGATGGCTGCGGAACTGGGAAGAAAAACGCGTCCCGACATCAAACTCGGCATTTGCGGCGAACACGGCGGCGATCCGTCTACGATAGAATTCTGCAACAAGATCGGGCTCAACTATGTTTCCTGCTCGCCGTTCAGAGTGCCCATCGCGCGCCTTGCGGCTGCGCAGGCGGCGATTCGCAGCGAAAAACAATAATCTTACGGAAATATTTATCATAAAAGGCTGATTTCGAAAGAGATCAGCCTTTAGTATTTGAAAACGCGGATCAAAAACAGAATTACACGAAACGGATATTGATTTATGGGAAGAAATATGATAAATTATAAATATAATTAAATGCGGCAGAATCGATCGATTATAAAGAGGTGCAATATGATAGAAACCGAAAGGCTGATTTTACGTTCTTTTACGGAAACGGATGCAAACGACTTATATGAATATCTGAAAGAACCGGCTGTGAATTGCTTTGCCGATATGAAAGTAAACACGATTGAGGAAGCAAAGGCCGCAGTGCGTAAGCGGGCGAAGGAAACGGAATATCTTTTTGCAATCGTTCTGAAAGAAAACGGTAAAGTTATCGGAGAAATCGACGCGTATCCCGATTTGCCCTCGCCCGAACAAGATTCCGCCGCACCCGATACGTTCAGTCCGTGTTGGATGCTTAATAAAAAATATCAAGGGAAAGGATATGCCTTCGAAGCGGCGCGGGCGTTTTACGATTATTTGTTTAATGAAAAGGGAGCGCGCCGAATTTACGCTTATACGGAAGATTATAATTTATCCAGCCGGAAGCTGTGCGAAAAACTCGGTATGCGTCGGGAGGGAGTTTTCAAAGAATTTATATCATTTGTGAAGGATGCTGAAGGGAATCCTGTTTATGAAAACACCGTGCAGTATGCAATATTAAAAAAAGAATGGCGCGGCGGCGGAAATTTTTAATATTTGTACCTGTAAAAAGGATTGTCTGAAAAAACGAAGCGTTTTTCGGTTGCCGAAAAACGTCGTAAAATATCGATTATATGAGAGATGTGCCTGCGAATGGATATTTTTGGTTAATCCGCATAGCAAACGCTGGACAAATTTGCGCAAAAGGGGTATTCTTTGTAAAGATATTTGTTAAACGGAGTGTGAAATAATGAAATCGAAACATATTTCTTTAACGATCATGGCGGTTATGCTTATCGCCGCGTTCGTGCTGGGCGCGTGTATTCTGATAACGCCTGCGGCAAGCGCGGATACTTCAACTTTCAGCGCGGAAAACGCCGCTACCTATCTGAAAGTCATCTCTTCCAAACCGCATTCGGTATTTGATGCCGAAGCGCACGAAGAAGTGCGGCAGTATCTCAAAAATACTCTTACCGACATGGGGCTGACGGTAGAAGAGCACGACTGGAATAAAGAGGATTTGGATTTTACGGGCGCGCGCAACGAAGACGGAACGCTCGATAAAACCAAACCCATCGAATATGATATACATAATCTTTGGGTGACGATTCCCGGAAAAAGCGAAACGGGTATGCTTTTAATGGCGCATTACGATTCCCGCGGGCACACGAATCCCGAAAGGGACGAGGGCGGCTCCTACGGCGCGGCGGACGACGGTTTCGGCGTGGTTACGCTTTTGGAACTTGCGCGGCTTTATGCGTCGGTTCCGAAAGAACAGCTGGAAACAAGTTTATACTTTTGTTTTACCGATGCGGAGGAAACGGGTATGTTCGGCGCAAAGCTGGAAGCCCGTGATAATCAAATTGTCAAAGATCACGTCAATTTTGTCATGAACGTGGAGGCGCGCGGCGTGCGCGGTCCCGCGTTTATGTTTGAAACCAGCAAGAAAAACGAAAAAGTAATGGAACTTTACGCAAAGGCGAAGTTGCCCGCAACCTATTCCGTGGCGACGGCCGTTTATTCGGTAATGACGAACTTCACTGATTTTACGGCCATGCTGGATATTGGAAAAGCGGGGGTGAATTTCTCTACGCTGGACAATATCAATTACTACCACGTACCCGAAGATAATTTTTCCAACATCAGCAAGGACAGCATCCAGCATTACGGCGAACAGATCGTTCCCATGATCGAAGAATATACTTCCTCCGCCAAGTATGCCGATATGAATTATTTCAACGGTGAAAAGGACGCGGTTTTCTTCAATATCCTGCCGGGCATTTTGGCGCGTTATTCGGAAAATACGGCTATTTATCTTACGGCGCTCGGCGTGCTGCTATACGTGGTTGCGCTGGCGGTGGCTTTCCGAGCGGGAAAATTGAAAGCAAAACGCATGCTCGCCGCATTGGCAATCGTTCTCGGTGCGGTTGTGTTGGCGGCGGCGCTCGGGTTTGGTATATCCTATCTGACGGCGCTTATCGTGGGAAATCCGTGGAATCTCACCTATCTGCGCGTGCCCTCGGCGGGCGTGCCGTTTGCGGTTTCCTTTGCAGTCGTGTTTATTTTGGAACTCGTCTTCTGCTTTAAGAAATTTAAGAAAAATACGACCGCGGCGGCGGACTTCCTCGCGGCGGGCTTGGGCTTGAATATCGTGTTGGCGGCTTTGACCACGTTTACGCTTTCGGGAGCTTCATTCCTTTTCTTCTGGCCGGCGTTCGTCGGTTCTGCCGCGCTTGTCGTCTGGGCGTCTGTGCAGAATTTTGCCCTTCGTCACGTGTTTTTCTCGCTTGCGAACATCATAACCATGCTGATTTACGTGCCGCTTTTGTACGCTTTGTTTCTCGCGGTCACGATCGGCGGATTGCTTGCGCTGAACTTATTGTTTGCCTTTGCGTTGTCCGTAATTCTTCCTGTGTGTTTCCTGCAGGGCGGACTGCGCACGAAAAAAGATGCCGTAAACGCGTGAAGCCGACTTTTCTCATTGTAACGACAAGCCGTTTTCGATGACTTTGATTTTATAAAACTATCCCCGGCGCCGCGCCGGGGATAGGCATTTATTGTTTTGTTCGAAGAAATTAGTTTTGCGTCGCAAAAAATTGTCGCGAAAAATTCTTTATATGTTTTCGGGAACAGAAAAAAGCGATAAACATGGAAAAAAATACGTTGCTTTGACTTATTCTTTATCGTTGTATAATGGAAGCTTTTACGGAAAGGATCTAAAAACTTGTATTGCGCAAATGCAAAAAACTTGCTTTTTGTATATCGTTGTTATACAATATAACAAAACGTCTTTGTTTTTTAAATGCAGAATATTGACATTATAACGGATAATAAAAAATAGAGGGGGGAAATATGATGAAAATTTTACGTTTCGATTTTTATAAAATATTTCATTCAAAGGTGCTTTTGGGGCTTTTGATTTTTACGTTTTGCTGTACATTGATCAATCCTGTCCTTAGCTATGTCATAAACGATTCAACGGCAACGGTTTATTCGAACCTCATGCAGCCGAATATTTTGTTCGGGATTTTATGGATTTTTGCCGTACCCTTCGCGGCAAAGGATATTTCTTCCAACTACGTTAAAAACTTGGTTCCGTCTTATTCGGAAAAGGATAAAGTATTTTATATCCTTTCGAAAGTCTTATATATCGTCTTGTTTTGCCTGGCGTTTATGCTGCTTAGCTTTTTGGTGGAAATTGTATTCAATTATATTTTCGGCGCAAAATGTATGTATGACCCCGCGCAGGATAATTTTACCGTAGGACAGTTTTATTTGCAGTATATTTGCGGTTTTTGG
>CALVXL010000113.1 GCA_944369635.1 uncultured Clostridia bacterium | reverse complement strand
CATGGGATGAGCCAGCTCATTCAGCTTTTCAAGCTTTGCGCTGTCGGCAAAAACCTCCGCGGAAAGTTTTGCCCTGTCGAGTACAGGAGGATTACCCGAAACCGCAGACGGAAATATTTTTTTGACTTTATCGAGATATGCACGGCTCTGCGCGACACGCGAATACGCCTCGTCGGCAGAAACGACCGTATATCCCATTTCCCTGATAAACGCGGCGACGGTACTCTTCCCGCTGCCGATACCGCCCGTAATCGCGATCTTCATAACGCCTCCGTCATTTTGCGTCATACCAGGTTTCGCCGACCTCCGCCTCGACGGTAAGAGGCACGCGCAACGTGGTCGCATGCTCCATTTCCCATATGAGCATTTTTTCCACTTCTTCCCGCTCTGTTTTCAGACAATCGATGATCAGTTCGTCGTGCACCTGCAAGATGAGTTGCGATTTATAATTTCCCTCTTTCAGCTTTTTGTGAACGTTGACCATCGCCACCTTGATGATATCCGCGCTGCTGCCTTGCAACGGCATATTCATGGCGGCGCGCTCGCCGAACATACGCTGGTTATAATTCGTCGATTTCAGCTCGCGGATATACCGCTTTCTGCCTAAAAGCGTGGATACATACCCGTGTTCTTTGGCAAATTCCACGTTCTTATCCATATAAGCTTTGACTTCGGGATATTTTTCGAAGTACGTCTTGATATATTCGCGCGCCTTCGCCGTGGAAATCTTCAGGTTTTTCGCAAGGCCGTATTCGCTGATGCCGTAAATGATGCCGAAGTTGACCGCTTTTGCGCTGCGGCGCATCTGTGCGGTTACCTCTTCGCGCGGCACGCCGAACACCGACGCCGCGGTTTCCGTATGAATATCCGCTTTTTCGTTATACGCTTTGATCAATGCTTCGCAACCCGAAAAATGCGCCAGAAGCCGCAATTCGATTTGAGAATAATCCGCGCCCACGAGAATATGCTCTTTATCTCTCGGAATGAAGAACTTACGGATTTCCTTGCCGAGTTCGTCGCGTACGGGGATGTTCTGCAGATTCGGTTCTTTGCTGGAAAGCCGCCCCGTTGTAGTGACAAGCTGATTGAAAGAAGTGTGCACCAATCCCGTAGACGGTTCGATCAGAGGCTTAAACCCCTCGATATATGTGGAATACAGTTTTTGCAACTGCCTGTATTTTAAGATTGACGGTATGATATCGTGTTCTCCCGAAAGCTCTTCCAACACTTCCGCCGAGGTGGAATATCCCGTTTTCGTTTTTTTCGCATGCTTTAAGCCCAGTTTCTCAAACAGAATTTTTCCGAGCTGCTGGGGGGAATTCAGATTGAACTCCTCTCCTGCCAGAAGGTGTACGCGCGCTTCGAGATTTTTAAGTTCCGCGGCATACTCTGCGCCCATCTGCTCCAGCGTGGCTTTATCGATTTTAAAACCCGCCGTTTCCATGTCATAAAGAACGCCGACAAGCGGAAGCTCCACTTTTTCATAAAGAGAAACGAGGTCTTCTTCTTTGAGTTTTTCCGAAAGTTTTTCGTAAATTACGGCGAGAGAATGCCCTTTCGACTCTTCCGAAACGCCGTATTCCGCGCATACGGCTTCGAATTTTTCGTCCCTGCCTGTAAAGTCGGCAAGGTATTTCATGACCGACACATCCTCGAATTCGGCGTTAAACGAAACGTGCATACCGTCGAATTTATGCATGAGATCTTTCAGATTGAACGCGACTATTTTTTTCTTTGCCGAAACGGCCTTTGCCAGAGCTTCCACCGCTTCGGAGTACAGAACGCCCTCGTCGAAAAAACCTTCCTTTACTTTCGCGAAATATGCAACCGTGCCGTCGAACAAGAACAAATCGTCTTCGAATACAATATATAATCTGTCGGCGGAAAGCGCGGCTTCGAGTTCCGCACGACTTTTCACCCCGATGGTTTTGGGCGCCGACACCTTTGTCGGTGCAGATTCTTTTGCAAACATTTCCTCGCGTTTTGCCAACGATTTGAATTCAAGTTCGTTAAATTTTACTTTTGCGTCGGCGGGGAATGGAAGTTTCAAACGCATTTCGTCGATGTCGAAAGCAAAATCCGCATGCGTTTCGATGGTGGCAAGCGCTTTTGAAAGTTTGCAGTCTTCTTCGCCCGCAACCAACTTTTCCTTAAGTTTTCCCGTGATCTCGTCAATATGTTCGTATACTCCCGCCGCCGAAGCATATTTTTCCAAAAGGGTTTTTGCCGTCTTTTCTCCCACCCCAGCAACGCCGGGAATATTGTCCGAGGAATCGCCCATCAACGCTTTCAGTTCCACGACCTGCCACGGTTCTATCCCCGTCTTTTCCTTAAAATTTTCCGCCGTCAGGATATCGAGATCGCTGATCCCTTTCTTCGTGAAATAAACGCTGCTCGTTTCGTCTACCAGTTGAAAAGAATCGCGGTCGCCCGTAATGATGATTGTAGGCATGGAGACATTTTTCGCCACCGTTCCTATAATATCGTCAGCTTCCAAACCCGCTTTTTCCAGCATGTCGATTTTCATGGCGGAAAGGACTTCCTTCAATAGCGGAATCTGCGGGCGCAGATCGTCGGGCATGGGTTTTCTTGTTCCCTTATATTCCTTAAACATTTCGTGGCGAAACGTAGGCGCGTGTACATCGAAAGCAACGGACAAATGCGAAGGATTCACGTCTTTTATGACTTTAAAAAGCATATTGACAAAGCCGAATACCGCCCCCGTGGGAATACCCGCTTTTGTCATCATGGGCGGATTGGCATAAAATGCACGGTTGATAAGGCTGTTGCCGTCGATCAAAACTAATTTTTCCATAAATACCTTGCGAAAATTCTTGATTTTTTAATCGGAATATGATATTATTTTTAAGCGATAGAAGAAAAGATATAACGATTTATCTAAAATATTTTATCAAATCGGCAAAAAAAAATCAAGCCAAATCAAAAATAATCGAAAATATGCCGCCGTGGTGAAATTGGCAGACGCACGGGACTCAAAATCCCGCGGTAGAGATACCGTGTCGGTTCGACCCCGACCGGCGGCACCACTAAAACGCAAGTTGAAACATTCAACTTGCGTTTTTTATAAGATTTTTATAAGATGATTAATTGTCAAACTAAGGAGCAACACTTTATGCGATTTCGTTCAAACAAACCATGGCGTATGCAAGCAACTTTATTTCACCATAGATTTGTATAAAATATGAACATCTTTTTTCCATTTTTTTGCTCTTAAAAGTAAAATTCTCCATAGCTCAAAAATAAAATTTTAATCTTTGCTTTTGTATAAAATAAGTCGGACCATATTAATGTGGTCCGACTTATTGCTATAATTTTAATTTAACTCAAAATTGCATATATTAATACAAACGCTCTTTGAAGATAAATATCTTCAAATACATATATCCTTTGCTTATTACATACGTTCTTTGATGAGTTTTTCAATTTGCTCTACGGATAACATTCTGCCCATAGAAACTACCGTCCCGTCAATTACAAGCGCAGGCGTCATCATAACGCCATAACGCATAATTTCGTTGATATCCGAAACGTTAACGGGTTCTTCCACCCCGCAATTTTTGGCGGCAATAATCGCATTTTGATGGTTTTGCGCCGATTTTTTGCAACAATTTCCCAAAGTAATGATTTTCATAAAAGTACCTCCTCCTGTTGGGGAACTCTTTCCCGTCGGTGATTTCGAAGTCGCAGTCGTTAAAGCAGATGTTTTTCAGTTTTGCATTTTTCCGCCCCAACAACATGGGGAACTCCGCGCCGCTCACGTGCAGATTGGAAAAATACAGATTGCGTATGCCTTCGAACAACACGCAGGAGCTTGAACCGACCTCTATCTTGATCGAATTCGAACAAATCTTATGCATGATGATATTGTCGAAAGTCAGATTTTCGACAAGCGTTGCTTCCCTTCCCACGTCGGCAACCAGCGGACGGCTTAAATTGGGCAGCATCAGGCTGATGCCCACCGTCGTATCGGTCATGACGATGTTGGAAAACGCGCAGTTTCTTATGACGCCGTCGTTGACCCAGCCTATGCGGATCCCCGCGGAATAACTTGTGAGATTGCAGTTGGTAACGCATACTTTTTCACATACCTTGTTTTCGGGAAGCGACGCGTTGTTTGCCCTGACGATGATACAGTCATCCCTGCAGGTTATGTTGCTGTTGGATATGTTGACGTTGCGGCTGCTGTTGATATGTATGCCGTCGTTGTTCGGGTAGTCTACGCTCGCCTCGATGTTGATCCTGTCGAAATGAACATAGTCGCAATCGTGAATCCAATACGACCACCCTGCAGGTTGATTGATCATGGTTACGTCCGTGATCTTTACGTTTTTACAGCCCGTAAAGAACACCACGCGCGGCGGCGTAGGCGCGTCGATGCGCTCATACCGCCATCCGATCACGTCTTCACCGCGGTAAACGACGAATTTATCTCCGTTGCAGTCGATCGTTCCCTGTCCGCCGATAGCGATGTTTTCGCATTCCTCCGCGAAAATAAAGCAGGCGTTTCTCCAACGCGGAAGCATGTTGCTTTGCACGTGTTTAAGTCCTGTTTTTTCCGGGAAATCTTCACATCTGGAAGACGCGAGCAATACGCCGCTTGCCGCAATGTATAATTCCACGTTGCTGCGCATGCTGATCGAACCGCAAAGATATTTACCCTCGGTTATGACGACCTTTCCGCCGCCCGCTTTTGCGCATTCGTCAATGGCTTTTTGCACTGCACCCGTATTCATCGTCTTCCCGTCGCCTATTGCTCCGTAATCTCTCACATCGAACATTTTGTTTCTCCTCTGCCTGGCTGATAAAATTCCTCTTGACAAACGGGTTTATTCATATTATAATCAATCTACCCTTTGCAATCGTACTTAAAGTTTAACAGATAAACAGGTCGATGTCCATATTGTAAATGATTCAATATTTGCACTAGACTGAACAACGGGAGGTCGGGATATTCTATGTATTTCAATATCAACAAGCCAATCAAAACTACTATGTTCGGAAAAATAACCCAGACGAAAGGTTTTGGCATAACGGCAGAAGCTTAAATACATATTTACTCGTGTACTGCATTTTAGGCAATATAAATATGCTCGTGGACAACGTAGTCTACTCTCTGCAACCTTCCGATATCCTGATCATACCCGTCGATACTTTTTACAAACCCTTGCAATCGGACGGCTGCACATATTATTTCTTTCACTTTTTTGCGGAATGCCTGAAGGAATCGCATCTGAAACCTTCTCTCACCAAACTGGCGCAAAAACCCGACGGAAAGGGCTTCAGCTACACGTACACCTCTTCTTTTGACGGAATCATAGACGTGGACATTCTGACAAAACATTGCAACAACGCTTACGTTTACAGCGTTTTCGAACGCGCCGTAGATCTGACGCCTTATTGCAATGCAACGGAAAAACTGCTTATCGATACGCTGATACAGGAACTTTTGATCGTGTTGTCGAAAGACTTTGTCCACCGCGAACTTTCCAACAGCAAACTGCAGGATATGGTCGATTACATCAACGTCAATTATGCGCAGCCGATCACGCTTTCTTTGCTTGCAAAGACCTTTTTTCTTTCCGAATCCTACATCGCCCGTCTGTTCCGCGCGGAACTGCACCTTTCGGTTTCCGATTACGTCAATTCCGTCCGGTTGAAAAATGCCTGCTCGCTTCTGGCGCATACCGACTTGTCCATCTGCGATATAGCGGAATCCGTCGGTTACGGTTCGGCTTATTATTTTTCCAGAATTTTTAAAAAAGTTTATCAGGTGTCCCCCTCGGCTTTCCGGCAGGGGCAGTCGCTTTTTCTCCATTGAAGATTTAACGTTTGGAAAAATAAAGCAGTCTGAAAATCTTTTCAGACTGTTTTTGTTTTTGCCGCTAAAAATTTCTTCCCTTCAGGCTTTGCGGCGGCACTTGCCCGCAAGTTGCAAGTTTTTACGAAGAAACGAACTTTCCGAAATAAAAAACAAGCTTCGGCGGCAGTCTGCAGGCTGCCGCCGGAGCTTTTCTTTTTTTAAACTTCTATCTTACTTTGCGCCGAACGGGCGCAAGCGCTTAAAGATTATCGATGACCGAACAGATCGTATCCACCGTTTTATCCACGCCGAGGTGCGAACTCTTTACGCAAAGATCGTATGTGGTCGCAGCCCCCCATTTATGATCGGAAAAATAATTGTAAAACCGCGCGCGGTTCCTGTCGGTTTTGATCATGCGCTGATACGCTTCCTTTTCGGAAGTGATGTTGTTGCGTTTCATGATGCGTTCGAGTTTGCTCTTTTCGTCGGCGCATACGAAAACGCTGAAGAGATTTTCGTCATTTCTCAAAATATAATCGGCGCACCGTCCCACAATGACGCACGAGCCTTGCTCCGCCACTTTTTTGATGACCGAAGAAATTGCAAAAAACACCTGCATGCCGAGCGGCTGTTCGTTATTGACGTGCCCGCCCATGCCGTAGGAATAAAGATTCGGCGTCATCGTATATAAAAACGCGGCGGAAATCTTCTTTTCGTCGTAATGCGCTATGATCTCGTCGCAAAGTCCGCTCTCCCGCGCGGCGATTGCGAGAAGCTGTTTGTCATAATACGGAATGCCGTAGCGTTCGGCGATTTTTTCGCCGATCTCGCGCCCGCCGCTTCCGTATTGTCTGCCTATGCTGATGATGACTTTTTTATCCATCTTCTCCGCCCCTTTTTTTAATATTTTACAACATACGCCTGAATTTGTCAATACCCGACTGATAAAAACCGCTTTTAATTTGTTAGGCGGACGCATACCGAAAGAAGCCATGCGAGCGGGCTGACAAGCGTAAATTCAGCCTGTTCGCCGTTGCCCGCCTTTTCAATACGCCACGGATTTTGCCGAGTAGCGACAATATTTTTTCGTTTTTTCGCCGAAACGCTTTCCCGTATGCAACGCGCGAAACGTTTTTTTTGAAAATCGGGAAAAATTCCGACTGCCTTTTCATATACATATATTATATTCCGCAGGAATGATATTTAATCATTCCGAAATTGCCTTAAAAGTTTTATTCAAAAAGCCATTGCGCTTTTTTCGGTATTCGGCGAAACGCCACTTTGCTTTAAGACAATTCGCTTTATAAAAAAGGAGAAGAAAATGCCCGTTACCCTGACTCTTGCCATGATCGTGAAAAATGAAGAAGAAACGCTGGAAAGGTGCTTAAAAAGTGTTTGCCCGTTCGTCGATGAAATCATCATTGCAGACACGGGCTCGACAGACAAAACCAAAAGCGTCGCCGCGCATTTTACCGACAAGATTTTTGATTTCGAATGGTGCGACGACTTTTCCGCCGCGCGGAACTTCGCTTTCGGCAAAGCGACGGGCGATTATATTATGTGGCTGGACGCCGACGATGTGATCGAAGGCGACAACGCGCAAAAATTCTGCGACCTGAAAAAAACATTGCAGAAAAACGCGCCCGATGTGGTGATGTGCAGATACAACATCTCTTTCGATGAAAACGGCACGCCGATCTTCACCTATTACCGCGAACGGATTTTCCGCCGCGCGGCAAACTTGCAATGGCAGGGGTTCGTTCACGAATGCATTGTCCCGCAGGGTAAAGTCGTTTATTCCGACGCTGCGGTTTCGCACCGCAAAGAAAAGGAAAACGGCAGGCGTAACCTCGAACTTTATCAAAAAACGATATTCAGGCGCCAGCTCGTTTCCGCCAGGGAAAAATATTATTACGGCCGTGAACTGTACTATAACCGACTGTATCAAGAGAGCATCTGCATTCTGGAAGACGTTCTGACGGACACGACCCTTTGGAAAACGGACGCAATAGGCGCGTGCCAGATCATTTACGATTGCAACCTCGCGCTCAAAAAATACGACGCCGCGTTCGCCGCCGCGCTGAAAAGCTTTTCATACGGTTTGCCGCGCGCCGAAATCCTGTGCAGGATCGGCGATCTTTTCGAAATGAAACGCGATTATAAAACCGCCATCTACTGGTACGAAGCCGCGATCAATTCTCCCGACGTTTCCAAGGAAGGCGGCTTTCTGAATCCCGCGTACAAGACGTTTATCCCCTATCTCGAACTTTCGGTTTGTTATTACCATTCGGGAGACAAAAATACGGCGAAAATTTACCACAACAAGGCCAAGGAAATATCGCCCCGTCATCCCGCGATTTTAAACAATGAAAAATATTTCCGATAGAAATTGCCTTTTTTGCCGCAACGTGGTAAAATGAATTTATGAACACTTTACCGAAAGACCCGCTTTTGCTTTACGGGTATATCAACATGAAACTGCGCGACGAATATCCGTCGCTCAACGCGCTTTGCGAAGATTTAAACGTAGAAAAGGAATACATCGATAAAATTCTGAATCCCGCAGGTTTTTTTTACGACGAAAAGGCCAATAAATACATTTAAAATTCTGTAAATTTCAAAGGACATTTAAAATACTGCGAATTTTAAGGCGGCGAAAAATTTCGCCGCCTTCGGTGTATTTATCCGCCTCGTAAAACTTTTAAAATGCAAAAAAGCGCGCCCGCAGTCCTTTTGACTGCGGGCGCGCTTTTTTTATCACAACGTTACGAGAAACGTATCGTACGCTTTCACGACGGTTTCCGTTGCGAAAACGCCGCTTAAAGGCAAACTTGCCGCAATTTCCGCAAAGGATCGCAGCGAATCGCTTACGACAAAATAATTTTCTTCCGCACATCCGCTTTGATTCCCTGCGCCGAGATACGCGTATCCGTTCTTAAGCACCGCGCCTTTATCTTTTGCAACGACGCTCTTTCCCCGCGGCAAAATCGCAACCACGCTTTCCAGCGCCGCGTCGGCGGCAGGCGAGTAAAACAGATACTGCGCATTGGAACTTTCCACAAAAACATTTTCCGCCCTTCCCGAAAAATCGTAACTGAGCGCGGCGTACGCCGTAGAACCGCTTTCATATGCCGAAAGATTTTTAAACACGATGTTACGGATTTTGCCTTCCGCCGTCACTTTTTTGAAAATTCCGCGATAATCGGCGCACACGGCATTATAAAGACAGTGTCCGCCGCCGTCGAGTACGCCGCCGAATTCCGCGACGGAAAGCGGTTCGACGAGATAAAGATCCGCGCCGATCAGATAATGCCCGTACGGATTTACGTTCAGAATTGAAAGCTCTTCGGCGGTATATATGATCTTATCGTAAACATATACGCTCGCCGTATATTGCCGTTTATCGGTTTCGATCTTCCATTCGGTTTTCCCCGCCTGCAAATCCATTTCTGCAAGATCTTGTGCGGAAATGATCGTTATGCCGTCTTTTTCTTGCGCGCTTACGCCGTTCACCCTTTGCACTTCGCCGAACAATGCGGATGTATCCAATCTGTTTTCATCTGCGGAAAGATCGATCGCATATTCCTGCGAAACAGATTCCGTAACGGACAAATCGAAATAAAAAAGGTCTAAACAACCGAGATCGTCCGCATAAGCAATGCCTTTTGCCGCGCCGCACTTTTCGTTCCGTTCGTACCCCGCGTATTCGCCTTCCGCCGAAACCGTTTCGCCTACAAATGAAGAGACGATTTCCGTTTCCACCCGCCATCCGCCGTTTTCTTCAAAATGCCGCGCGATCTTCACTTTGCAGGGCGAATCTTTTGCCGCACCGATATATGCGCCGAGAATCTCTTTTTGCGCAGAGGACAAAACCTCTTCCGCCACGGCGCGTTGCGCCACGTAGACGACGGAACGCGCATTGTCCTGCGGATACGCGAATTTATATTCCGTGCCGGAAGGACCTTCCGCCTTAACGTAACCCACGCCCGTGAACGCCCGCAGATAATTCTGCGGCAAAATGTCGACGATCGCACCGTTAAAACACATGACGCCCCCTTCTTTTTCGATCATTTCGTCGGAGTAAAAGCGCATGATTCTGATTTTATTTTCCGCGTCGGTATCGGCATATACGGCATTTTCGCCGAACACGTTTTCTTCGTTCAGCGCGCCGTATTTTCCGATATAATCCGCAGGACAGATAAGCATTCCGTATTCGACGGAAGTATACTCGGCGTTGCGCCGTAACGCTTCATAATCGGACTTCGGCATCACGGCGGTAAACCTGAGCCCGCTTTCCCCCTTAACGGTGCGAGCTGACGCACCGCGCTCCATGTAAAAAACGACATCTTCCAGCATTTTGCCCTTTACTTCGGTCGCCGCACGCGCGGGAAAAACTAAGCAAAACGCGGCCATGCACAAAACGCACGCCGTCAGACTGATTATTCTCTTCATTCTCTCCTTCCTTGGTAAAAAATACATAAAAAAACGGCTTGAAAAATACTTTCAAGCCGCGTTTTTTGTTTAAGCTTCGGTAAATTCGTCCTTGCCTACGCCGCAGAGCGGGCAAACCCAATCTTCGGGCAGATCTTCAAACTTCGTGCCGGCCGCAATACCGTTGTCGGGATCGCCGACCGCTTCGTCATATTCATAACCGCATACGCTGCAAACATACTTTTTCATAACATTCCTCCGATTCAATTATCGTTATCATTATCATACAACAAAATTACGGTCTTGTCAATTTAAATTTCCGAATTTTTCCTTAATTTTCCTTAAAGCTGCCTACGATTTCGTAAAACGGCAGGAATTTGCCGTCTATCAAAGAAGTTCTTACGACGATGTTTCCCAAACCGTCCGCATTATAAAGCCCCGTGATGCGGTAAAACAGTTCCAAACCGTAACGGCTTTCGCCGTTTAAATAGAAAGGCGACGCCGCGTTGACCGCAGAAACCGTGGCTTCCACGGGACTTTTCAGACGCCCGTCCTTATAATAAAGCGCGGAAAGATATTCTTCGTCCCTTCCGGAAAGATCGATATAAACGATTTCTCCCGTATCGGTATTTTTCACTTCAACTTTAAAGCAATCGACATACCGCGCCGTATACGGCACGGGATATTTTTCCGCATCGAAAAGCGTAACGGCTTTGCCTTTTTGCACATCGAAAACGTAATAGTAGCCGAAACCTCCGCTTCCGCCGCTGTCCGCACCGTAAAAGATCTGATCTTTCACCCCGTCGAAACTCACGACTTCCACATGCGGATTGTAGCCGCCGTTTTCCTCGGGGACGATCGTCAGCTCTCCGCCCTTGCCCTTTATCGTAACGGCAATGTCCGTACGATACAAACCGTCTTCAAAAACCTTTCCGCTCAAAACGACTTTGTCGCGGCTGTCGGCGGAAAACACCCTGCCCGCCGCGCGTTGAATGACGACGCGGCCGTTTTCACTTTCAGCCGTTTGCGCAAATGCCGTGAAAAAAGTCTTTTCTTTTACTGCCGTCTTTAGAGAAAAACTCCCTGTCAGCAGGCACAACATACTTAACAAAACGCATAATTTTTTCATACTTTCAGTATGTGCGTTTTTTTTCGTTTTACTCCGTCAGACCGAGTTTGGACAGCCTGCCTATAATCCCGCTCATGCTGCGCTTATGTTTTTGCGCGAGATCTTCCAGTTCCAGTCCTTCGCCGAATTCCGCGATAAGCTGCGCTTCCTCTTCGCCCGTCCAGCGTTTTTTGCCGTTGACGTCGTTTTCGTTTAACAGATTCAGTTTGGAAAGGCGGGAAATAATGCCGCTGGTACTACGGCGGTGCGCCGCCGTAATTTCGGCAATGCGCATACCGCTTTTATATTCTTGCGCCAGCTTTCTCTCTTCCTCTTCCGTCCATTTTGTGTTGCCGTTTTCAATGGCGGCATCCGCTTCGCCTTGTTTTAAAACCGCGGCATATTCTTCTAAGATTTCCGCGGCGGCACATAGCGAAACGATATCTTCTTCTTTCAGCGTCTTTTTCTTCGCCACGCTTTTCAGTGTTTCCGAAAGTGAAAGCGTCTTTTGCAGTTTATCCAATTTCTTCCCCTGTCCGTTTTTAAAATATTATAGCATTTCGTTTTGCTTTGCGCAATAACTGACGAAAAAAAAGCGGCGAAAACGCCGCTTATTTTCAGAAAAACGTTATTTTATGCACCGCAGAAAAGGTTTTTCCGCCGCCGAGACGAATAATTCCTTTCTTTTCGGAAAATTCGCCGCTCCCTCCCACGTAATCGGGCAACCCGTTCCACGGTTCGATGCACAAATACGGCGCGCCGACTTTCGTCCACAACAGCAATTCTTTGAAATCGGGAAATTCCACTTTTACAACGGGCGTTTCATCTCTTTTAAGAAGCACCGACCGCGACTGCAAGCCGTCGAAAATAAGCGCGTCGTTTTCAAACAGTTTATACGTAAGCGGAAGTTCTTTTACGTTTTTTTCAAAAAGCTGTCTGCCTTCTTCCAGATACCCCAGGACGGGTTGTTTTTTCAGATAAAGATCCTCTTCTTTTTCCAGTTCCACGGACCATTTTTCAAAATTTTCGGCATTATAGGCCTCGTGCGCGCCGAAACTGAAATACAGATCTTCTTTTGCGGGATTTTCCACGCGGTATTCTACGCTCAAGGTATTCTTTTCCAGCGCATAGCGAACGGTAAAGACAAAGCGGAACGGATATTGTTTCAAAGTCTCTTCGCTTTCCGTAAGAATGAACTTCGCTTCGGTTTCGGAAACACGTTCTTCTCGGAAAATACTCGTGGAAGCGAATCCGTGCGAGTTCATTTCATATGTTTTGCCGCCGTATGTATACTTTTTGTCGACCAGCCTGCCGCAGATGGGAAAAAGCACGGGACAGTGCTTTGCCCATATCTTTTCGTCCGCCTGCCAGATATATTCGTAATCCGCCGTATTTTTTACGCTGATAAGTTCCGCGCCGCGGCTTTTTATTTCCGCGCGCAGATACTCGTTTTGCAATATCATGATCTTATCTCCGTTTTTCTTTTTATTATAAACGATTGCGCGCATCGCTGTCAAACTTTATCCGTAAGCGCAGCGGCGGCGGAAGAAAAATTTTCTTCCGCCGCCGTTCGTTTGTCCGAATACGCCTCATTTTATTCCGCCCGTTTGATAAGATATTCTTTTTTCTTACCATGCCAATTTGCGCTTTGCGGCGTAATCGGCAGGATGTAAGACGAATCATCAAAAATGGAAATAGCTTTGGCTTGCGGAGTGTTGTTGCAACCTGCAAGAGTAAAGCATAAAGACACTACGAGAACTGCTAATAAGAAAACTGTTTTTTTCATGAATTTTACCTCTCAAAATTTACTCGTTAAACAATTTCGTTTAAGTTAGCGATAAGCACTCCTCCCTTTTAATGCTTTCACTTATAATACAATCGTAGCAGATAATACCTGTCATATTATTTTGAAAATCATTTAAAGTATCAATGTCTATATAAAGGAGCAGGGCTTGCGAAATATCCGCAAGCCCTGCTCCTTTATTGTAATTCCGAAAATAAAAAAGTAAATCCGAACCAATCACCCGTGATGAGTAAAAAGTTCGGATTATACCCTTTTGGTGCGGAGCAATCGAATTTAAACGAACCAATAGGTAAAGAAAAAGC
>CALVXL010000112.1 GCA_944369635.1 uncultured Clostridia bacterium | reverse complement strand
TTGGGAATGATCACCACGTGGCGGTTGGGTTCTTTGCCTTCGCTCGCCGTCGTAACGGTTTCGCTGTCCGCAAGCGTGGAATGGATCACGCGTCTTTCATAGGGGTTCATCGGTTCAAGGGAAACGTCCCTGCCCAATCTTACCGCTTTGTCCGCAAGCTTTTTCGCAAGGTTAATAAGCGTTTCTTCTCTCTTTTCCCTGTAACCTTCGCAATCGACCACTACGCGCTTATAGTTTTTGTTGCCGATATTTGCCACTGCACCGGCAAGCGCCTGCAATGCGTCCAGCACCTCGCCGCGATATCCGATCACTGCGGAAGAATTTGTCGTGATCACGTTGATCACCACGTTTTCGCCTTCGCTCACGAGTTCCGCTTTGGCGCTGACGCCCATTTTTTCAAACAAACCTTCCAAAAACTGTACGGCTCTGCTGCCGCCCGTCAGCTTGATCGAAACATCGACTTCCGCTTCCTTCTTCACTTTTCCGAAAAGTCCTTTCACTTCTTCGGCGATCACGTTGATTTCCGCCTGCTCTTCCGTAATGGAATAATACGCAAGCCCCGCCGAGATGGCTTCCGCCACCGTTTTACCTTTAAAAACCATTTTTTCCTCCGTCGCGGCACTGCCGCCTTATTTACAAAACGCCGTCTGCGTTTTTTTACTTTTCTTCGCCGTCTTTCTTATCGTCAAGACCGTTTTCTTTCCTTTCGAGAACCACTTTTTTCACGATCCTGCCGGACTTCGCCATTTCCTTTTTCTCTTTCGCGGTAAGCTCGCGCTTGTTCTTTTTTCTTCTTCCTTTCTTCTCTTCCTTTTCGGGAATTTCCATTTCTTCGCCTTGCGCTTCCAGCGCTTTCTTAAAGCGGATATCCACGACTTTGTTGATCAGAAGCGTTGTCAGCATACTGATAATGTTGCTTACGATAATATAAACGGAAAACGCCGCCGTATACATGAGGGAGAATAAACCCATCATAATCGGCATCATCCACATCATGACTTTTTGCGTCATCATGGCTTGTCCGTTTACGCTCTGCAGCTCCATCTGCGCTTTTTGTCCTTTGGACATAACGATCTGCATCAAAAGGGAGAAGCCCGCCGTTAGAATAACCAGAACGAAATATCCGTTGACCTGTTCTTTTTCCGCGCCGAGTTTCGCCGTCAGATTTTCGTACTGGTTCGGATCGGAAGTATATCTCGATAAATTGTATTTGGAATTGAACGTTTCGTAATCTTTATATACGGGGTGCTGGAAAGGCGTGTCGGGCATCCATATGTTTTTGATCCACAAAAAACTTTCCTTTTCTTCGCGGTATTTTTCCGCCGAACGCGTCTGTTGAATGTCTAAAACAAAATTATATGCCGCCGTATCCTGCGTTAAGGCAGGATCTGAAGCTGCCGCTTCCTTAAAATATTCGTCAAAGGTACGGCCGGCAGAATCTTTCAATCCTTTTGCCTTGAACGCTTCTAAATTAAGCTCCGGCTTGGTCGCCGCAAATTCGTAAACCGCCGCGTCGCCTTCGCCTGTCTTTTTAATGATCTTGTTGTATTCGATATAGCCGCCGTCGGTAAAATATGTTACCGTGCCGATGCTCTGCGTCGCCGCATCTGCGGTAAAATTATACGTCGCTTTCAATTGTGGTTCGGTGGAAAGTACGATCTCCACTTTTCCGCTTTCGGAAAACCCTTCGCTCTTTTTCGCTTCCTCGTAAATCTTAGCGTCGTCGATCACAAGCAGGCCTTCTTCGGTATGCCTTATATAATTTTCCACATCCAAAACGCCTTCGTCCACAACGGAATTGAACGCCGTGTTCATATTGTAAAGGTATTTGATATTCTGATAAGTGGAATACCGACTGAACGCGTTCAAAACGATGATGAAGAAGACCAGCGTAATGATGGAGGGGAGACATGCCCCGAACATGGAATAGCCTTCCTTTTTATAAAGGGCAGCCATCTTCATGTTATAGGTCTGCTTATCGTCGGCATATTGCTTTTGCAGCTTTTCAAGCTGCGGCCGCATCTGTTCCATTTTCAAGGAATTGCGGCGCATCGACGCTCTCGAATAAAAATCGAGGGGAAACGTTACGAGTTTCAGCGCGAGCGTAAACATCGTAACGCCGAGCACTATGGTCGGAAACCAGTTGATAAACGTGGCTATCCAGCTGTTCAGACCGGAAATCGTCGGTTCTTTAAAGCTGTAATAGGCAACGGTTGTCAAAATACTTGTCAGATTCATTGTTAATTCCTTAATATACCCACTTGACTACGCTTTTTTTATCGGGAACTTTATCGAACCCGCCTTTTGAAAACGGGTTACAGCGCAAAATACGCCAGATCGCCAGCAGACAGCCCACGAAAAAGCCTCTTTTTAAAATGGCTTCGAACGCGTACTGCGAGCAGGTCGGCGTATAACGGCAATTGCTGCCGAGTTGCGGAGATATGCACTTTTGATAAAATTTAATGAGGAGCAATCCGATTTTCTTCATCTTTGAAAAGTCCCGCTTTTTTCAGCATGTATTTCATACTGCTTTTAAATTCGGCAAGTGAATAATCTTCCTTTACTTTCGGGATAAAAACAAAAAAGAAGCCGTCTTTTACGCAGGAAAAGTAACTTCTGAATGCTTCCCTCAAAAGACGTTTGATCCTGTTTCGCTTCACGCTGGAACCGTGTTTTTTACCCACGGCATATCCTACTTTTGTCGTTCCGGCGGCGAAGTATATCAACGTAAGATTGTTCGAAAACACTCTCGTTCCTTTTTTAAAAACCTTGTCAAAGTCCTCACTTCTTTTTAATCTGTAATCCAAATTAAGTTGCCCCGTATCAATTACGCGGAAAGCTTATGACGGCCTTTGTTGCGGCGTCTTTTCAAAACGTTTCTGCCGCTCTTCGTCTTCATTCTCTTTCTGAAACCGTGTACTTTGCTTCTCTGTCTTTTTTTAGGCTGATATGTTCTTTTCATAACTTTTTCCGTCCTCTTTCAGTTGTTTTGCGTTTTTTTATTATAATAAAGTTTTTATGGTTTGTCAATCTTTTAAGCATTAATTCTCACCGGCAGCACCAAATACAGGAAATTATCTCCGTCAACGGGCTTGATGATGCACGGCGCGATGGGGGAATTGAGGAAAATATTGATAAAATCGTCCTCAACGATACGCAAAAATTCCGTTATGTATTTGGAATTGAACGCGATGGTCAGATCTTTTCCTTCCATATTCACGTTGACGGGCTCGTTCACGTTCCCGACTTCGCTTTTCGCCAGCACGTACATCAGCTTTTCCTTGATGTCGAATTTCACGATGGAAATCCTGTCGCTCCTCGCTAAAACCGACGCCCTTTCCACACTTGCGGCAAGCGTTTTAACGTTCACGCGCAGATTCGTTACAAATTCGGTGGGTATGATCTGTTTATAATTGATGAATTCGCCTTCCAAAAGCCGGGAAATAAGCGTCGTTCCGTTCGTCGAAACCATCAGCGTATTTTTGTTTAACGTAACTTTCAGCTCTTCGTCGTCTTTTTCCAGAAGGCGGACAATCTCCATCAGCGTGCGGGAAGGAATGATCGCCTTCATTTCCGCAGAAAAACCGCTTACGTCCGCACGGGCAAGCGCCAGACGGAAACCGTCGAGAGCGACCGCCGTCACGCGCGCGGCGGCAATTTCAAACAAAACGCCTTTCAAAATCGGGCGGCTGTCGTCCTGCGAGCAGGCAAAAACCGTCATGTTCGTAATCCTTTTGAAATCGTTTTGCTTCATCACGAAGAAATTATCGTTGATTTTTTTATCGGCACGCGGAAATTCTTCCGCGGAAAAACACTGCATTTCGCTTTCGGAATCGGAATATTTAATCCTTATCTGATTTTCTTCCGATGTGGAAAGTTCAACCTGTTCGTTTTCCAGCTTTTTCACAAACTCCGCAAAAAATTTGCCCGTTACCACGGTTTCGCCTTCCATCAAAACGTCCGCGCGGATCGTCTTTTCAATGGTCAGTTCGGTATCGGTTGCAACTAAGGTCAACGTATCTCCCTTGGCTTTCAGATATATGCCTTCAAGCACGGGATTTGTCTTTTTCACGCCCAGCGCTTTGCTCACTTTGAGCACCGCGTCCGAAAGGTCTAAACCGTCGCAGATGATCTTCATAAACTTCTCCGTTTCTGTATGATAATTCTACTCTATTATATATGATAGATTAAAAAAAATCAATGGTTTACGACTTCATTTTTACCGATTTTTCTTTTGAAGAAAGAAAGTATTCTTTTTTTAAATTTAAAATCGGTAGGATTATTATTAGGCGATGTAGATTTATGGAAAAGAGAGAAATTACAAGTTTTTATAAGGGATTACAAAGTGGATTATTTGTGGACAAGCCCATAGATAACTTTCTTTTTTCTGTGGAAGGAATATGGAAAAGTAAAGCAAATTTTTTCAGTACGCAAACAAAAAAATATTTTTTCTTTTCAGAAAAGGCGAAAAGAACGGAATTTTTTTATCTTATGGAAAAGCTTGCGGAAAAATGCGGTTTTACGTTGCGTATTTTATGAAAATATGTTAATATCTTCAATATGAAAGAAATTTTTGCGCGTTACGGGATATCCTTATCGGAAGAAAAGCAAGCCCTTTTCGAACGGTTTTATACGTTTTTGATGCAGGAAAACGAAAAATACAATCTGACCGCCGTCACCGAAGAAAGCAAAGTGTATGAAAAACATTTTGTCGACAGTTTGCTTTGTGTGGATAAGTTATGTGGAAAAACGTTGCTCGATGTGGGAAGCGGTTGCGGCATGCCCGGTATACCTTTGGCGATCGCGAGAGAGGATTTATCGGTAACGCTTTTGGAAGCCACGGGTAAAAAGTGTTCTTTTTTACAAAACGCCGTTTCTTTACTGGGGTTAAAAAACGTCAATGCGCGTGCGGAGGACGCCGCAAAAGGAGCGATGAGAGAAAAATTCGACATCGTAACGGCGCGGGGCGTTGCGCGCATGAATACGCTTGCGGAATACTGTCTGCCGTTTGTTAAAACAGGGGGATTTTTCGTCGCTTTTAAGGCAAAGGCGGAGGAAGAATTGAAAGAAGCGCAAAACGCGTTTTCGGTTCTCGGAGGAAAAACGGAATTTATTGTGAATAAGAATCTCGGCGGGGCGGAAAGACAGATGATATTTGTGAAAAAAATCGCTCTTACGCCCGCAAAATATCCGCGCGGAAACGGAAAGGAGAGAAAATGCCCGCTGTAAAAAAATCCGTTGCGGTAACGGGACACAGGGATATGTCGGCAGGGATCGACGGCGAAAAGCTGGAAAAAACGTTGGTTTCGCTGATTAAAAGGGGATACACGAATTTTTATTTGGGGCTTGCACTGGGTTTTGATACCTATTGTTTCAGAATTTTGTTTTTGTTGAAGAATAAGTATAAAATCAGGTTGATCGGTTGCGCTCCGTTTGAAGATCAGTGCGCAAAATGGAGCGAAGAAGATAAAAAGATTTATCGCTTGATGTGCTCGTTTTGCGACGAACGCGTCGTCGTAAGTGAAAAATATACGCCGGGTTGTATGATGAAGAGAAACCGCTATATGGTCGATCATGCCGATCTTGTTCTGGCGTATTTGAAAAAGAGTTCGGGGGGAACGTATAACACCGTAAAATACGCCGTATCCGAGGGAAAAGAGATTGTTTATATTTAAAGAGAAGAAAAAAGCGCTTACGTTATCAAATGTAAGCGCTTTTTTACTACGTGGAAAGAGGGATAAACGCTGTAGCTCCAATGGCAAAAGCATGAATAAAATCCGTAATGCCGTTTGTCGGTTCCAGCCTTAAAGTTACGCTGTCGTCCGAAATGTTTTCGATCGTTGCGACGCCGCACCGAGAAGAACCCTGACCTTTGCCCATGAGAAACTCGGCTTCGAGGATTTCGAGTTTTTCTCCCGCAATTTGCGGCGGATTGCCGAAACATTCTTTTTGATAATCTTCTCTGCCGTAACTTAATAAATAATTTTTTCCGTCATGGCGAAGGCAGACGTTTTCTTTATAATGATAAATTAGTTCTGCAGGCGTAAGGATTTGTAAGGGATAAGTTTCGGAAAAGATGACGTTTTTCTCTGAAAACCGAATGCCGATCAGATCGCCGCTTTTCAGCGGTTTTTCATATACGTATCCCCCTTTTAAAACGGGTATATCGTTTTCGCTTTGAAATTCGGGAAATTCATAAACGCCTTTTTCGGGAACGTAAAACATAAGATTTTCATCGTTTCCGGATAGTTGCAATATGCCGAAAATCACAGTATTTTCCCTTTGACTTTCCTTCGACGCACAACCGTAAAGAACAACGGTAAAAGCGGATAAAAAAATACTTAAAAGAAAAACGGAAATATTTTTTTTCATATTTTTTTGCAATGCGGGAAAATCGTTTTATTCGAAAGAATCGATTTTCTGATAAATCGTCTTCGCCTTTTGCACGAGGGAGAAAAACTCCGTTTTGAAATAATCGGCGGACGTATAGGCGTAAATCGAGGAAAGCCGCGTCAACACGTTGTCAAAACTTGCCGTTCCTTTATACTCGGAATTTCTCAAAAGCAAAGCGTATTCCGCTACGCAGGAGATAAACGTCGTCTGCGCGTCGGGATTCGGGTCGTTGTTGACGAAATTTTTCACGGATTTATCCTCTTCGTTTTCCGAAACGTCTTTATAGCGGATTTCCACGTCGGCAAGGCGTGCGTTTTGTTCCGCCGTCTCGCTTAAAACGATTTCGTAAAGTGCGACCACCGTCAGGTTGGAGCCGATTTCGCCCGCGTCCTTTTCGGGGTTATTGAAATCGTCTTCGGAAATGAGCTTCGTATCGTAGCCGATCATGCGGTATTGCGCGACGTTTTCCGTAAAGGTTACGCCCGCTTTCGCATCCTTCGCCACGGTGTAAAGGGTGCCCGTAATCTCTTTATCGAAGAGTTTTTCCGCTTCCTTTTCGCTGTCGATATATGCGTAATTACCGTTTCCGTTGCGGGCAAGGCTTTCCAGATTATCGTCCCGCATGTTACCCATGCCGAAGCCGAGCACCGTCAGATAAACGCCGTTTTTCGCCTTTTCCTGAATGAATTCCTTCAGAGGCGTTCCTTGAGAAATACCCACGTTGAAATCGCCGTCGCTCATTAAGATGACGCGGTTGTTGCCGCCCGCGATGAAGTTTCTGTTCGCCTGCTCATAGGCAAGCTCGATCCCGCCGCTGCCGTTGGTGGAACCGTTCGCCGTCAGCGAGGATACGGAAGAGAGAATTTTTTCTCTGTTGTCGTCGCTGACGCGGGTGGAATTGAGCTTTACGCCCGCGTTTCCCGCATACGTTACGATGGAAACGTAATCGTTTTCGCCGAGGTTGCCGACCAGCGTCTTTAACGATTGTTTGATAAGACCCAATCTGTCCGCTCCCTCCATGGAACCGGAAACGTCGATCAAAAACACGTAGTTATTTGCAGAAGATTGCAATTTTGCTTCCTGTGTTTTCACGCCTATGGTCATCAGTTTGTGTTCTTCGTTCCACGCACAATCGGTAAGGTAGGTGGAAATCGCCATTTTCTCGCCTTCTGCGGGAGCGGCGAAATCGTAATCGAAATAATTGATATACTCTTCCGCGCGCACGGAATCGGCGTTTACACGATAACCGCTTTCAATGGTTCGGCGCATCTGCGTATAGCTCGCCGTGTTGCGGTCCAGCATGAAATATGCGGAAGGTTCGTCCGATACGTTTTGGAACGGCTGTTCGTAAACGGAATCGTAACGATATCCGCTGTCGGGTATCATGCCTTCGGGGTAATAATCGGGATTGCTGTATTTGCCGCCGCAACCGGTGAATACCAGAACGGAAGCCGTAGCAATCAAAATGCCTTTGGTCAGTTTTTTCATAAAATTTTTTCTCCTTATCAAAGATTTCGCTATTACAACGAAACGAAAGGGGCATTTGTCCCGCGAAAAGAAAAAATTTTTTTATTTTTTTTCAGATCAGATAAGAAATGTATTTGTTTAAGCTGTTTTTATTGGGGGAAGTCACGTCTAAAAAATACTTCAGGGCATATTTTTGCGCGTAAGCGGAGGAAACCCATTCGGCGTTGACGTATTCCGTATTATACAGAATTTCGTTGCCGCCTATCACTTCCTTGTTTTGCAATTCGTAATATCTCTTGAAGCCTTCATAAGAAGAATATTTACTGAATTCGATAAAGATCGTCAGATCTTCCGTGCCGTAATCGTTTATCACCTTTGCGTCCACGCGCACGAACATCAGTTCGTCCGTATCGTTTTCGTAATACGCCGTATACGTTGCCGTAGCGCTGTGGGAATACTCAAAAAATTCAAAATCGGCAAAGACGGAGTTGTTTAATTCGTAAAGCTCGGAATAAGTTAAATATTTTCCCGAAACGTCGGCGGAAGTATAGTAAGAAATCGTTTGGCCTTCTTCGGTTTTTTTATGAATGCCGCCGAAAATACCGCTTGCCGCCATTACGGCGACGACGAGGATAAGAACGCACGCAAAAGAAGAAACGAGCCGTAACGTAAACTTCGCCCTTTTCTTTCTGCGCGCTCTCTCCGCCAGCGCCGCCCGCGCGGGAGCCGTTATTTCGTAGCCGACGCGGACGCCGTCGAAGTAGCGGTTCATCAAGTTTTCCAGCTGCATATCTTTTTTCATCATATTTACAACGTTTATAATGGGGATTTTGTCCCCGAAAGTAATAAAATTTTTAAATTTTTTTCGGCGTTTTCCAAATCTCTTTGCACTTTTGATTTGCTTTCGCCCACTTTCGCCGCGATTTCCCGTATCGTCAGATCGAGATAATATCGGTAGTAAATCAGTTCTTTTTCGCGTTTTTCCAGTTTCCCGATCGCCGTTTCCAGCGTGATGGAGGTAACTTTTCTTTCCTCGTCGTATTCGTCGTAAGAGGTTAAGGAAAAACAGTCGTCGATATTGACTTCGCAAAACTTTCCGCGCTTTCTCAGCATGTCGATGGCGGTATTTTGCGTGATCTTCATGATAAAACCGTAGCCGTTGCCGCCTTTGAATTTATCTAAACTGTCCACCATTTTCACAAACGCCGTCTGTACCGCGTCCTCGGCGTCCGCGCGGTTTTTTAAAATGCCGAGCGACAGCGCAAACATTCTCGACGAACACAACCTGTAAATTTCGTCAAGCGCGCTTTCTCTTCCCATTTTCAGATATAAAAGATAGGTCGCAATCAATGCGGAAAGTTCGCTCATACATTCTCCCCGGAATTTAAAATGCCGCGCCCGAATTGTTTACGGGTGTAAGCGGAATTCATATCTCTTTATTATTGTGAATTATTTTTGCTCTTTTGTCAATAGAAAAAGTAAAATCTCCGTCCGAAATATCGGATAAGGTAAGTATTATAAAAAGTTATCCACAACTTATCCACATATAAAAAAGAAAGACATGGATAAATATTTTTGCATAAAAAACGTAAAAACAGGTATGATCATTTTCAGCGACGGAGCATAGTCTACGGAATTTGCCGTTGACAAGAAGGCAGCTTTTTGTTATACTATATAACATAAACAAAAGGAAAGCAGAATCGTTATGGTTTAGGTAAACTTTTGTTATGGATTCTTTTCCGATTGAGAAGTAAAATAAAAAAAGAGAATAACGGGGGAAGAAATGAACAAATATTTTAAGGAATTTGCGGATAAGCAGGGTTGGAAGACGGACGACAACATGGCGTACGGGATGTACGGCGGCTATCCGGTGAGCGTTACGCTCGGCACAATGTTTTATATCGTGTTCGGGTGCAGTCCGAATGACAAGGCGGCGGAGCTGAAGGAATTTATCCATAAAAAGAACCTGAACGCCGTGGTCGGAAATTTTACGGCGGATAAACAGGCGTTTTCCTTTACGCTGTCGGCATTAACAATGAAGTCCGCGATGTCTAAACTCGAAGACGTGCTGAATAAAGTTTCGGCAAAGCTGCGCGAATTCGGCGTAAAAGAAAATATTTGTCCGTTCTGTATGGAGCCGCTCGAAGAAAACGTCGTCGGCGTGCGGATCGGCACGGCATATTTTAAGGCGCATGATAAATGTGCGGACGTGCTGGTGAAGGAATGCGCGGAGGAAAGCGAGAAAAAAAAGTCCGCCGCGGGCAATTATCTTTACGGTTCTTTGGGCGCGGTTCTCGGCGCTCTTGCGGGATGCACGGCATGGGTGGTCGTGTATGCGCTGGGATTTATTTCGGGATGGGTCGCCGTCCTGATCGGGTTTCTTTCCGGGCTGCTATACGATAAATTCGGCGGCAAAAACAATACGCCTAAGATCGTCATCGTCGTTGCGGCGTCTATGATCTGTATGCTTCTGACCTTTTTCGGATGCATGGTCGTAACCGTCAAGATCGCCATGACGACGCAGGGAATCGGCGGCGACGCGGTCATTATGTTTTTCGATTTGATGAAAACCAATGAAGAATTCTCCCGCGCGGTGACGTCTGATTTTGTAATGAGCATAATTTTCGGCGTGCTGGGATGCGGCTACACGGTGTATTCTTATATCCGCAGCAAGAAGGCGGAAAAAAAGGGCGTAGCGGTGGAACGGTAAAATTTTTGCCGAAACCCTTGACAAAACCGTTAAATATATGTTAAAGTGAAAAAAACTGAAAAACCGTTGAGACGGGGTAGTAACTTAAAGGAACGTTTCAAGAGAGCTTCGGGTCGGTGGAACGGAGCAGCGTAATTTAAGCGAATGGGCCGTTGAGGGCGGGCGCGAAAGGAATCGAGTAGCGGCCGACGTAACCTTGCGTCAAGAGGGTCCGTATGAAGGTACGGAAGAACGAGGCGGCTTCGACAGCCGTAAAATTGGGTGGCAACACGGTAAAATATCGTCCCAAGCGATATTTTACCGTGTTTTTGTTTTAGAGGGATAAAATTATGAGAAAATTATTATTGCGTTCCGAATTCCGATGGTGCGGAAAAAAATACTAATAAAAAAAATCGGAAAAAAGGAGAAGAAAAAAATGAATAAGAAAATCCCGACCAAAATTTATCTTACAGAAGAGGAGATGCCCAAGGCATGGCTGAATATCCGCGCGGCGATGAAGGAAAAGCACGAACCCTTTCTGAACCCCGCAACCTTAAAACCCTGCACCGCGGAAAAACTTTCCAAAGTATTTTGCAAAGACGTGGTGGAGCAGGAACTCGATCAAAAAAACCTTTTTATTCCCATTCCGCAGGAAATACGGGAATTTTACAAGATGTACCGCCCTTCGCCGCTGACGCGCGCGTATTTTTTGGAAAAACTGCTCGATACGCCCGCCGAAATCTACTATAAGTTCGAAGGCAACAACACCAGCGGATCGCATAAACTCAACAGCGCGGTTGCGCAGGCGTATTATGCGAAAAAAGAGGGGTTGACGTCCGTCACCACCGAAACGGGCGCGGGGCAGTGGGGCACGGCGCTCGCCATGGCGTGCGCGTTTTTCGGGCTGGATCTTACGGTATATATGGTGAAAGTCAGCGCGCAGCAAAAGCCGCACCGCCGCGAAGTGATGCGCACGTACGGAGCAAAAGTCATCGCTTCGCCGTCGGATACGACGGAGGTCGGCAGAAAAATTTTAAAAGAATTTCCCGAAACGGGCGGTTCGCTCGGCTGCGCCATCAGCGAAGCGGTGGAAAAGGCCGTTCATACGCCGAATTGCCGCTATCTGCTCGGCAGCGTGCTCGATCACGTCGTTCTGCATCAGTCTGTCATCGGACTGGAAAGCAAGATCGCAATGGATAAATATAACATTATGCCCGATATCGTCATCGGGTGCGCGGGGGGCGGAAGCAATCTCGGCGGACTGATCGCGCCTTTTATGGTTGATAAGATCAACGGCGAAAACGATATCGACTTTATCGCGGTCGAACCGGCATCGTGTCCGTCTCTTACGCGCGGAAAATATGTGTATGATTTCTGCGATACGGGCAAAACCACGCCGCTTGCCAGAATGTATACGCTCGGCAGCGGATTTATGCCCAGCCCCAACCATGCGGGGGGACTTCGCTATCACGGGATGAGCCCCATCGTCTCCAAGCTTTATCACGACGGCTATATGCGCGCCGTTTCCGTCGAGCAGAGCGAGGTTTTCAAAGCGGCGGAAATGTTTGCAAAAGTGGAAGGAACCCTGCCCGCGCCGGAATCGGCGCACGCCATCAAAGCCGCTATCGACGAGGCGCTCAAATGCAAAAAGACGGGCAAGAAAAAGGTCATTTTGTTCGGCCTTACGGGTACGGGGTATTTCGATATGACGGCTTACGGCGCTTTTAACGACGGCAAGATGACCGATTATATCCCCACGGAAGCCGATCTGCAAAAAGGCTTTGCTTCCATTCCCGATATCCCGCAGAACAAAAACGCGTGAGCGCGGCGTTTTCGCCCGCATTCGCGCGCACGGCGTATTGAAAAACCGAAAAATATAATCGCTTTCCCGCGGTTTCTTGCGAACCGCGGGAAAAAATTTACCGCGCCCAGCGGCAGTTGCCGCTGGGCGCGGTCTTTTTTTGCGCGGACGGCGCGCCGTTGCCGAAAAAACTTGACTTTCGCTTTCCTTTGCGTTATAATGAGTAAGAAAAGTAAGAAAATTCTTACCAACGGAGGAAGAAAAAATGACCAAACAATTTCCCGAAGGAAAATACATGGCGACGGTGAAGATCGGGCAGAAGGGGCAAATCGTGATCCCGAAGGAAGTGCGGGATATGTTCGGCATAAGCGAGGGGGACGCGCTGTTGCTGTTGGCAAATCGAGGGCAGGGCATCGCGATTCAGCCCTTCGAGTATGCGGAAAACTTTTTCAAAGAGGTCTATAAGCTCAAGGAAGGGGAAAAGGACAAATGAAGGCGCTGCGGGTGGAAAATCTTTATAAAAAGTACCCGACCTTTACGCTGGAGCGCGTGAGTTTTTCCGTGGAAGAGGGGCATATCGTCGGGCTTATCGGCAGGAACGGCGCGGGCAAGACCACGGCGCTGAAAGCCGTCATGCGGCTGATTGCCGCGGAGGGAAAAACCGAGGTGTTCGGGCGGGACTTTGCGGAATGCGAAGCGGCGGTGAAGTCGGAAATCGGCTTCGTGAGCGGCGGGTTTGACTTTTACCCGTATAAAAAAATCGGCAAAATCGTCCGCACTGTCGCGTCCTTTTACCCTACGTGGGACGAAAAAATCTGCCGCGAATATCTCGCGCGGTTCGATATCGACGAAAATAAAAAGCCTTCGGAACTTTCCGCGGGTATGAAGGTCAAGCTTTCCGTCGCGCTGGCGCTGTCGCACGGCGCGAGGCTCTTCGTGATGGACGAGCCGACGAGCGGGCTCGACCCCGTATCGCGGGAGGAATTCAACGACTTGACGCTCGCCCTTTCCCGCGAAAGGGGCGCGAGCGTGCTCTTTTCCAC
>CALVXL010000111.1 GCA_944369635.1 uncultured Clostridia bacterium | reverse complement strand
GAAGGGTATAACAGCAAAAATGGACATAAAATAATAAAAAGCAACCTGAATTTGACAACGAAAAAACGAACTCTGAGAGAAATTTAGAGTTCGTTTAATTTTATGCATATCAACTTACAGCTAAGGCAAATCAAGCAATGAAAATAATCATTATCTAAATTGGCGCAATTTTTTTGCTTATTTCCATAATATCTGCATCGGAGCAAGGACGACTTCGCTTTCTTTGCCCTGTGCATCGTAAAATATCGTTTTTTGTTCCCGGGACGTATTGTTTACCAACGCGATACGTTTACCCTCAATGGACATAATATAAAAAAATGCAGCTTGAATTCGATAACAAAAAAGAGATTTAATATGCACCCCATAAGTTAGACACTTTTAGAGATGCTTATCAGATAAGAGATAGCATTGTTAAATAATATTTCTTTAACTTTATTCTGTAAAAGATATCGAGTTTTGATTTAATGTTTACGTTGTCAAAAGCAATGCTTTCGATTGCGAGATTTTGACCTTCGCACATAGGCGAATATCTTTCGAGGACGCGCCGATAAGAATTTCGTAAACGCCATCCTCCGTTTTCCAGCCGTCTTCGGCAACGGAATAGTAAGCAAACGCGCTTTTATCGAGTACGATTGCCACCTCGTTTTTCTTCCCCGCCTTAACAAACACCTTTTCGTACCCTTTAAGTTCCTTTACGGGTCTGTAAACGTATGAAGCGACGGGATGCACGTAGATCTGACAAACTTCTTTTCCATCCGTTTCGGACAGATTTTTTACGGAAAAACGCACCTGCACGCCGTCGTTTTCTGCGACGAGTTTCAAATCGGAATACTCAAACTGCGAATAGCTCAGCCCGAACCCGAACGGGAACGCCACGTCCGTATCGTGCCGATCATAGTAACGGTAACCGACATTGAGACCTTCTTCATAATGCGCGACGAGAGCATCCTTATAAGAGTTATATGAAGAGGAATCTTCAATTTTGCGGGGAAAAGATTCGGAAAGTTTGCCGCTCGGATTGACTCTGCCCGTAAGAATATCGGCAACGGCCTCGCCTCCGCCCACGCCGCAGAACCCCGCCCAAACGATGGCGGCAACGCTGTCTTTCCATGCGCTCATATCGAGCGCGCTGCCCGCAAACAATACCACGACGGTATTCGGATTGGCGCGCGCCGTTTCCAAAATCATATTTTCCTGCGCGACGGGCAATCGCATGCTCTCGCGGTCGCTGCCCTCGCATTCTATGTCCGCACCCGTACCCGCACAGACGACAGCGACGTCGCTTTCCGCCGCGTTCAGATACGCGTTGTATAATTTTTTACCGTTGGAAAGAATGCCTTTCGTCCAGAACGCAGGCACATATTTCACCTCGGAGCCGATACGGTCGCGCAAAAGCGCGGGAATGTTGAAGAAAGGATCCGCCCACTGCACCATGGAAGATCCGCCGCCCGCGATGAGACCGCACCTTCCGGGCGCGGCGCACTCGCCGCAAACGGAAACAGCCTGCCCCTTTTTAAGCGGCAACACGCCGTCGTTTTTCAAAAGTACAATGCTTTCCTCCGCAAGTCTGCGGGCAATCGCCAGACGCTCCTCTTTGGTTTTTGCGACCTTTCTGCCTTTGCGCATCTCCTCGCAACGATATGCCAAATTTAAAACGCGTGCCGCACAGCTGTCGAGTTCCTCGTCCGACAAAAGCCCCGCTTTATAATCGGCAACGAGCTTTTCGTAATTTTTCTGATTGAAAGGAAATTCGATATCCAGCCCCGCCTTTGCAGAAGCCGTTCTGTCGCGCACGGCTTCCCAGTCGGAGTAGATAGCGCCGTCGAAACCGAATTCTTCACGCAAAATTTTGAACCCTTTCTTATTTTCGGAAGCATACACGCCGTTTATGCGGTTATACGCGCACATCGCGGATATTGGCTTCGCCTTGCAGGCGATTTCAAACGGTTTTAAATATATTTCGCGGAGCGTGCGCTCGTCCACGTCGCTCGACTGCTCAAAGCGGTTATATTCTGCGTTGTTCGCATAATAATGCTTGAGACAAGCGCCGACGCCGCGGTTTTGCAAACCGGAAATATATTCATAAGCAAGAGTACCCGCCAGATAAGGATCTTCCGAAAAATATTCAAAATTACGTCCGTTAAGCGGATTTCGCTTAATATTCACACCCGGCGCGAGAAGAATATCCACGCCGTTTTCGATGCAGTCGTCCGCGAGCGCTTCCCCCATTTCCCGCGCGCCTTCGCGGCTCCACGAGTTTGCAAGGTTCTGCACGGCTGGATAAGCTATGGCGGGGATATCCCTTTTCCACACGTTGTTTTCGTCATGTTCCGCCTGTCTTACGCCGATAGGACCGTCGGATACGGTAACTTTGGGGATTTTTCCGCCAAGATCGACCGTATGCCAGAAGCCGTCGCTGCAAATCAGGCGGAGCTTTTCCTCCGCGGTAAGATCTTTGACCGTCAATTTTTTCATCTCTTAATCTCCTCGATTATTTTATGCGCATTTTACCGCTGTCTTTCAGGAGCGGTGCAAAGATACCGCCTTGTACCGTGCGGTTGAAAAAGTGCATTTTTTCGCCCAGTTTCGTCTGATACCAATCGCAGAAAGGCACCCGCGAGGGCGTTTCTTTCAGATAACGGACGACGGGCTGATAAAGTTTTTCCCGCTTTTCCTTATCGTCCGTAAGCGCCGAAGCCCATAAGATCCAGTCGGATTTGGTATATGTTTCCCGCGTGTCCAGCGGAACGCCGTAGCGGTTGGACTTTTCGATATAATAAGCGGTCTCGCGCTCACACACATCCTGTCCGATAAGTTCAAATCCGAAGAGTTTATCGAAAAGGATGTTATATTTGATCGAATAACTGTTTTCCATACCGTAAGCGAGCGGCATAATGCCGTCGCCGACACCCGCTTTCAGATCGGCGGCAAATTTTTCCGCCTTCTTTTCATAATTTTCGGCGAGCGTTTCCTTGCCCAGCATTTTGCAAATTATGGAAAAACTTTCTATGCCGACCAGCGCTTTGATCGCCAGATTGACGTTGTTGGCAAGGTGCCCCGCGAAATCGTCCGTACAAAGCTGATTAGCGGGTTTGAGACCGTATTTTTCCAGAAACTTTACCCACTTTTTCAAAAGATCGAAATTCTTTTTGGCGATATCCTTGTTCGCGCCCGCGACGATCGCCGCCGCCGTCATGATGAGCATATTACCGCATTCTTCCACGGGCATCTGCGTATCGAAGTCGTAAACGTTGCTTTCGGCGGGACGGATATACAGCATCTGATTCGTGCGCGGAAACGCCCACGTAGAATACATGCCGCAACCGTACTTTTCATCCTTATACGTGGTGCCGTAAACCTGCCCCGAGCACCACGGATACGTGCCCAGATCGTGCGGCGCAAAGTCGTAATTCCAAACGGGCATACGCGCAAAAGCGTAAATGCCGTTCATCATCGCGCTGACGAGTTCGGGATTGTAGAGCAAAAACAGCGGCATGGACGGATAGCTGACGTCCACCGTGCCGATACAGCCGTTGGAATTATTTTCCTTGGACAGAAACAGAAGTTCGCCTTTGGCGTTCTGCACAAGTTTATGCGCGCCCACGGATTGTCTGAGCGACGCGCAAGCGAGCGTATAATAGTCTTTGCCCACCCTGTCGCAATCTGCTTTGAGCTGTGCGTCGAACGCCTTGCATTTTTCCGAGATGACGTCGTGATCGCGCGTAAAGAAATTCATCGCATCTATAATCGTCTTTCCGCCGCGGAAATAATAACTCTTCAGCCATTCCCCGAAATAGAAAATAGACACCTTGTCGTCGACTGCCGTCAGAAAAGTTCCTTTCGGCGAGCGGTTGACGCTGAAAACATACTGCCGTTCGAAGTTTTTGCGCAGATACTCCGTCTTTCCGTTGGCGATATAATAATTGATGCCGCTCTCGGAAATAAACCAGCTTTCCTCGCCCGCAAGGTAAAAATCACCCCAATCGGGCGTCACGCAGTCGCTGGTATCGGAAAGCACCAGGTTGCGCCCGCGCGTGAAGTACGCCGCTTCATACCCCTTAAGAGGAATGACGCCGCCGACCACCCATTCTTTTTTATCGGCATAACAGAAGTCTTCGTCGAGGGCGATCGCTATCGAAAAGTCCGCAGGAAGCGCTCCGACGGGAAGCACTTCGTATTCGGTGTAGCATACGGGACAGGACAAAATGTCTAAATCGCTGGGCAAACGCGGCGAAACAAAGCTTACTTTCAGCGTGAATTCCTCCGCGCGGAAAGTGTATTCCGTAGCAAATGCGCTGATTTGCAGGTTCGTCTGCTCCAACGCCTGCGCGTCTTCACGATATCCCATAAAGCGGTAAGTTTTTCCGTTGTAACGCACGAATCCGCAAGCGCGCTGCGTCTGCCCCGTCCAAAACATCGTGTCGCCGCCGATCAGCGTATCGTTTTTTGACCACAGTGAAAAAAGCGGATCGATTATCCAAAGCGGATATGCAGGTAATATTCTGTCCATGTTCTCGTCTCCCGTAATTTTATTTTTTTGAAATCAATTTAATGTATTATAATAGTATCATGTTTTTCGCCGCAAGTAAATATACGAATTGATTTGTACGGCTAAAATTTTTATCTTTTTTTATTACGCACGGGGCGGCGGTTGCCGTCCCGTGCGTAATTTTAAGCGTTTTAACTTTTTGTTATACGATTTGCAAGCCCGCGATATAAATCGCCGAAATCGTATTCGCGCCGAAATTCAGCCATCCGGTATGCGTGCCGTCGGCAAACCAGTTCCAGACGTTGTAGATGCCGTTATTGCCCGAATCGTCTTTCGCATTGAAAGTGATCGTCGTCCAGGTATTCGCCTGAATTGTAGTTTCCGCCTGTCCCCAGTGATATAACTTCGCCGTAACGTTATTATCATTCGCTACAACATAAACCGTCATCGTAATCGTTTTAGACGAATCGTTGTACAGCGCTTTCTGTCCGCTCAGAATATGGATATTCATATCGGAAGCACCGGAAGCGATTTTTACCGCGCTCGCGATGTCGGCGGGCGTATCGTTCAAGCCGCTCAAATCGGTTTCATAGGTAATCGTCCCCGAAGTCGTATAGAAATAGGACGCCGCCATGTCGTTGTCGAAACTTACGATATCGTCTTTGGAAAGACGGAACCCCGACAGCCATACCGCACTAAGCGGGTTGTTTTGATCGACCTCGACCCAAAGCAGTTTTATTTGTCCGTTATATTGTCCGATAAAGTTAGCCAAACTGAAGGAAAGTTGCACCCATTTTTTCGTCGGATACTGTGCACTGTCCGCTGTCTTTCCCGTCATGATGTCGGGGAACAACGCAATCTGCGCCGTTGCCGCGTTGCTGTCGATGTAGACGTTGAGAGTGACAGACTTATAACCTTCCGCCTGCGCCTGCTGCAATTCTTCCTTCGTCATCGTCGGTCTGATATAGAAGTTTCCGTATTTTTTCCCGGAATCATTATAGCCTACCGTTTCATCGTTTACCAAACGAATGACCCTGGCGGAATCTTCCGGACATCCTGCGGGCGCAAAAGATCTGTCATAATACTTATCCGTCGTGTTTGTATCGGTTTTTATGCCGGAATCTCCCCACGCGTTCCAACCCGTCGTCGCTCCGATCGTATTCAGATCCAAAGCGGCGGAACTGTTATAAGCATAGACGCTCGCAATGCGGATTTCATCGATTACATCTGCCGGAGCGCCGTTCTGTACCCAGAAAAGATTAGTCCTATCCTGAAATTTTTCGGCAGGGATGTTCAAAGTAACCCAGGTGTTCGGCGCAAACTTAATTTCTGTTCCGTTAAACTCAAAATGAACCATAATCTCCGTAATTTCGGAAACTTTTTCCTCTTTGACACCGACATAATACAGTACAGAAACGTAATCGTACTTTTGAATCTCAGTCACATCGGCTCTGGATATGAGTTG
>CALVXL010000110.1 GCA_944369635.1 uncultured Clostridia bacterium | reverse complement strand
AATTTCCGAAGGAGTATAAAGTATGAAAAGAAAGCAGGGCGGTTTTTTAATCTCTAAAATCAATAAGATCGGCGGCAGGGCGTTTGATAAAATATTGATGAAAAAAAGCGTTGACGCGTTCAACGGCGCACAGGGAAAAATATTATATGTATTATGGCAGGGCGGCAAAATGACCGCGACCGAAATTTCCCAAAAGAGCGGGCTTGCCAAAACGACTCTTACCGCCATGCTTTCGAGAATGCGCGATCAGGGACTTGTAAAAATCGAAGAAAACGAAAAGGACAGGCGCAGCGCCGTCGTCAGTCTGACGCCTTTGGCAGCCGCGCTGAAAAAAGATTACGACGAAGTAACGAAAGAAATGGAAAATATTTATTATAAAGGGTTTTCTCAAGAGGAAATAGCGCAATTTGAAAATTATCTGAAACGCGTTCTAAGCAATTTGGAGGAAATAAATGAGTGAGCAAATCAGAATCGGCAAAGTAAAAGTCAAAACGGTTCTTACGAAATCGAATCTGCCCATAGCGGGTTATTCCGTAAATCCTTATATAGGCTGTACGCATGCCTGTAAATATTGTTATGCCTGTTTTATGAAACGTTTTACGGGGCACGCGGAACCCTGGGGCACTTTTCTGGACGTCAAATACTGGGACGCAATCAGAAATCCGCAGAAGTACGACGGGCAGACGATGATCGTGGGATCCGTGACGGACGCATACAATCCGCAGGAGGAGCAGTTTTGCCGCACGCGTGCTTTTTTGGAAGAAATGCAGGGAAGTAAGATCAATCTGATCATCACCACAAAGTCCGATCTCGTCCTGCGCGACCTCGATCTGATCAAAAATTTTCCTTCGCCGCTCGTCAGCTGGTCCGTCAATACGTTGGACGAAAAATTCAAGGACGATATGGACAGGGCGGTTTCTGTCGGGCGCAGGATAGCCGCAATGAAAAAGTTTCATAAAGAGGGCATAAGAACGACCTGTTTTATCTCTCCGATTTTTCCGCAAATCACGAACGTGTTTGCCATCATTGAAAAAATCAAGGATTTCTGCGACTACATTTGGTTGGAAAATCTGAATCTTCGCGGCAATTTTAAGGCTGAAATCATGGACTATATCGCGAATAAATATGCCGATCTTATGCCGTTATATAGAGAAATTTACAATAAAAACGATGATACGTATTGGAAAATTCTCGATCGGGAAGTGGCGGAATATGCCGCTGAAAACGGTTTTTTATATGTGGTTGACAAGGAGCCGTTTCTGCGCAATCCGACGGGAAAGCCGATTATCATCAATTATTTTTATCATTCGAAAATCAAGCAGTCCGCCAAAAAGAAAGAAGCCTTGCAAGGCGTAAAGGCGGGAAATGGCGGAGAAGAGGAAAAAACGTAAAGCGAACGCCCCCGATTGTCGGCTTTTGCCGAACGATCGGGGGCGTAATTTGTTATAATATGGCAAGTTATTTTTCAAGGAGGATCTTGCGCAACCGGTCTAAAAAGATTTGCGCCGCGTCGGAAAAAACGGCGTATTTTTTCCAGACGATATCGAGATGGGTATAAAGATCGGGATAAAGAGGCTTGAAACACAGTTCGCTTTCGCCCGTTGTGTTGATGAGCTTGTCCAGCCCTATTGCATAGCCCATTCCCGCTTTGACCAGAAGCGACGCGTTGTAAATAAGGTTATATTTCCCGCTTATAACGAGGTTTTTTGCGGATTCTCCGAACCAGGAGCGCAACTGGCTTCCCTCCGTCAAAGATTGCATCGAGCAAAGCAGGGGGACGTTTTCAAGGTCGTCTTTTATAATCGCTTCCTTTCGGGCGAGCGGGCTGTCTTTCCGCATGAGCACGCCCCACCTGTCGGCAAAAGGAAGCCGCAGGGAATCGTATCTGGAAACGTCGGGTAAATCGACCACGATCCCGAAATCCACAAGACCTTTATCGAGTTTTTCAAGGATGTCGCCTGCGTCGCCGCTGAAAAACTGAAAGCGTACGGAAGGGCAGATATTCTGCACGGCGCAGGCTGCCTGGGCGATCGTGATCACGCTGTAGCTTTCCCCGCCGCCTATGACCACTTCGCCCGTGATTTCGTCGGGGCGGGCGGAAAGTTCCGTTTCCGTCTTTTCGTAGAGGGATATGATTTCTTCCGCACGCTTTTTTAAAAGCATGCCCGTTTCCGTCAATGTAATTTTACGGCTGCCCCTGATAAACAAAGGACGGCCTATTTCTTTTTCCAGTTTCTGCATTTGCTTGGAAAGGCTCGGCTGCGCTATATAGAGATATTCCGCAGCTTTTGTGATGTTCTGTTCCTGCGCGACGGCAAGAAAATATTTTAATTCTCTGAGTTCCATTAATTTTTACTCCTCGCTTTATCGTCATTATAACATGTAAAACCATAGCTGTCAACTATGAAATATCATTCAATATAAATATTTGACATAGTTTTTTGTAACTTTTATAATATAAGCGATGAGGAAGCAAAGATGCAAGGCGATCGGATAACGATTCAAAATCTTAAAGATGCGGGATGCGAAAAAGAAACAATCGAAAAATTTATCGCACTTAAGGAAAAAGAAGATAGAATAGGACAGCTTAAATTACTTTATTCTTACAGGAAAAAGTTGTTGGATATCGTGCATTCCGACAGGGATAAACTGAACTGTTTGGATTACCTGATTTATCTATTGCAAAAAAAAGGAACGACGTATGACGACGGAAGAATATATTGAATTTATCAAAAATAATCCTTATCTCAAAGCGGGATCGCAAGAGCATGAATGCATGCATGTTGCGGCGGCAAAAGCGCGGCAGATAACATGCAAAATCAATAACAACTATCATACCGCGGAAGAACTTCGCGCATTGTTTTCGGAACTGATCGGAAAGCCTGTGGATGAAAAATTCGGACTTTTTCCGCCGATATATTCCGATTTCGGAAAAAACATCGCGGTCGGAAAGCGCGTTTTTATCAATTCGGGTTGTTGCTTTCAGGATCAGGGCGGTATTGAAATCGGCGACGACTGCCTGATCGGACATCAGGTGGTTTTTGCAACGATCAATCACGATCCCGATCCGCTAAAACGCGGCAACATGACGGCTGCGCCCATCAAACTCGGCAAAAAGGTATGGATCGGGGCGCACGCCACCATCCTTGCCGGCGTTACGATAGGGGATAACGCGATCGTGGCGGCGGGGGCGGTCGTAACCAAGGACGTGCCTGCGGACACTGTCGTCGGCGGCGTTCCGGCAAGAGTAATAAAGAAAATAAAAGAAGAATAAAACAACAAACAGAAAAATAACGGCGGGCTTTAGAGCTTATGCCTGAAATATCGGAGGTTCAGATATGCAGGAACAAAGTTTGGTTCTGACGAAAGAATGGGACAAGACCTTTCCCGAAAGCGACAAGGTCGTACACGAAAAAGTTACTTTTCACAACCGTTACGGAATAACCCTTGCGGCGGACAAATATACGCCGAAAAACGCAACGGGCAAGCTACCCGCGATCGCGGTTTCAGGTCCCTTCGGCGCGGTTAAAGAACAGGCGTCCGGCCTTTACGCGCAGATGTTGGCGGAGCGGGGATTTCTGACCGTTGCATTCGATCCTTCTTATACGGGGGAAAGCGGAGGGTTCCCGCGCTACGTTGCGTCGCCCGATATCAATACGGAGGATTTCTGTGCGGCAGTCGATTTTTTGTCGGTGCAGGAAAATGTCGATCCCGAAAAAATCGCGATTCTCGGCATCTGCGGCTGGGGCGGAATGGCGCTCAACGCGGCGGCGATCGATACCCGAATCAAAGCGACGATCACTTCCACAATGTACGACATGAGCCGCGTTATCGCAAACGGATATTTCGACAGTATGGATAAAGACGCACGCTATGCTTTAAGAGAAAAGCTCAACGCGCAACGCACAAAGGACTATAAAAACGGAAGTTATGCGCTGGCGGGCGGCGTAGCGGACAGCATACCTGACGACGCGCCTTTTTTCGTAAAGGATTATTACGATTATTATAAAACGAAGCGAGGTTACCATTCCCGTTCGTTAAATTCAAACGGCGGTTGGAACGTTACGTCCGCACTGTCTTTTTTGAATATGCCCATTTTGTCGTATGCGGAAGAAATTCGCAGCGCGGTGCTTGTGATTCACGGCGATAAAGCGCATTCGTGCTATTTCAGCCGCGACGCGTTTAAAAAGCTGAAAGGGGATAACAAGGAACTTTTGCTTATTCCCGGCGCGGTGCATACGGATCTATACGATAATCTTAACGTAATTCCTTTTGATAAAATCGAACAATTCATCAGGGAAAATATTAAGTAAAAACAGATCTGAAAAACCGAAAGGCAGAAAACCGGGTTTTTTATAATAACTTAAAAACAGCCGAAAGTTATTCTTACGTTCGGCAAGATCGCAAAAAAGCGTGAAAATGAATGTCGGGAGGTCGAAATATGGCAAGATTTCGAAAGGGCAAGCGGATAAAACTTTTTGTCGCGTTGCTGACGGGCTGTCTTATTTTGTGTTTGTGCGGCTGTACCGCTTCGCCGCAAACTGAAAAAGGGGAAGAAACGCACATCGAAACGGAGGTTACCTCGATCTATCTTTATATAAACGAAAACCGTCTGGAAGTTACGCTTGCAGAAAATGCGGCGGCTACCGCGCTCGTCGGCATTCTGCAAGGAGGCGATATCACCTATACGGCGCGCGATTACGGCGGTTTTGAAAAGGTAGGGAATCTCGGACATACGCTTCCCGTAAGCGATTCGCACATCACGGCGGAACCGGGTGACGTAATTTTGTATCAAAGTAATCAGATTGTATTGTTTTACGGCAGCAATTCCTGGTCGTACACCCGACTCGGAAAAATTTCCGATTATTCCGCGGAGGAACTCCGTACGCTTCTCGGCGGTGGCGAAGGGGATATTTTCGTGCGGCTGAGTTTGCGCTGATCATCGGAAGAGAGGAAAACCTGCTTGCTTGTGCCAACGTTTATCCGAACGGAACGGGGCGGTTATAGATATTGCGAATTCATTAAAAAACTTTTTAAACTTTCGCTTGCGATAAATTATTTTTCTTTTCTATCCGTAAATGCCATGAAAATTAATTTTTTTAGAAAATTACAGCCGAATTTTTGTTTTACGAAAATTCGGCTGTTTGTTTATTTTGTATTCGTGAGATATATAACTGATACCGACAAATTCTTTATTGATTTTTCGAAACGGAAAGAATGGGAAAATCGAAGAATATATGTTGAATTTTCGGATTAATTGTGGTATGATGATTTTGAAAATATATTCGGAGGAGATAATGTGAAAAAATTACTTTCCGTAATTGTGGCGCTCTTTTTGTGTTTCGGGTTTGCCGCATGTGAGCAGAAAGGGGAAAAAAGTGGTGCCGATAACATGCCTGAGGCAAAGCATCAATACGACGTTGCGCACGTAAAACTCGACATCAATGCAAAAAAACAGTATGCCGTTCAGCAACTACAGTTAAACATTACAAACAAGAACGGTTCCGGCGACACGGTGAATTTAATAGATAAAAAACAGTATTCGGGCATTTATAATTGGAATTATTCGACCGAGGTCGAAAATCAGGGCGAGCAGCTTGTCGTTTGCGATACGGGGGTTGTCCGTCTGAATCTTAAATTATCGCTTTATGTGATGATCGGGTACCGTACGTGGCCGTATGTTGTGGAATTCGACGGGGATTATTATACCCGTTCTTCCGATAACGAAATCCTTTTATATACCGACGAGAATTGTCTGGAAAAGGCGTCGTTTGAATATACGGTGGACAATTATTCTTTTGAAGATATTGATACTTATACCGATCATTATACCGTAACGCTGCAGATTTTTTGGGAATAGAAGTGATCTGTTTCAACGAAAGATAAAAACATCGGCAAGCAGATCGCATTATTTTCCTGACGTTCCCATCAGAAACGCAACGGAACCTAAATATAAATCCCGTATCTGCGAAACGGTTGCGGACGTATAGGGCAAAGCGGGTGCATATCGTATTACAAGCATCATTCCTAAGGAAAAAAGGCCGATAATCGCCACCGCCGTGGTCTGGAAGACGTGCCGTGCGTTTTCGCCCTCGTCGGTCAGCGCGATCGGTTTTTTATCGATAAAATTCTTGCTGATAAAATACCCCGCAAGAACCGCCGTTGCGGTTCGCATAACGACGTCCAGATGAACTTTTTCGTCGTCGGGCGACAGCGGTATCACCAGGCTTAACACCAAGTTTATCAGCAATACGGCAAAAAAGGCGGTCAGCCAAAGGTCGTTGATTCCTACATTTAAAATTTTACGCATTTCTTTGTTACCGTTTTTTTGTCATCATATGCGGCAAACGCGATAAAAGTGAAAGGAAAACCGTTCGGGAGATTTGGCTTTGATAAACGATATCGGACGGAAATAAGCGCGAAGGATAGCGGTTTTTAATTTTTGATTTTTTTAATTAGATGAAAGGTGAGGCAAAGCGTCCGCGGAACATCCGCGGAACATAAAAACGCGGAAAGCGGTAAAAATTTTGTTACGGAGGATATACAAATATGAAAGATAAAAACGCATTGATCAGAGAGATCGTGAAAGATATCAAGCACGACATGACGGACGAGGAAATTTTAAGTTTGCTCGTCAGCAGTAAAATTTCCGTCGATACGGAAAAGGAATCCAAAAAGGGATATACGTTCGGACAACGTGCGGCGGACAAAATCGCCAAATTTGCGGGGAGCTGGGCTTTTATCTTTTCATTTGTGGGCGTGCTGGTATTGTGGATGGTCGTAAACGCGTTGCTTGCCGGCAAAGCGTTTGATCCTTATCCGTTTATTTTACTCAATCTTGTTTTGTCCTGCGTGGCGGCGATACAGGCGCCTTTGATCATGATGAGCCAGAACCGCCAGGAAGAAAAGGACAGGCGCAGGGCGGAAAACGATTATAAAGTGAATCTGAAAACGGAAATTCTGATAGAGGATCTGCACAATAAAATCAATCGTATTCTGGCAAAGCAGGATGCTTTGGCAAAATACATCAAAGAAACGGAAGAAAAGTTGGATAAAAATTAAAATCCGATCGTTTTGAAAGGTAAAGTGCATTTAAAGTAAAATCGGAAAGATCGATCGTTACCTTTTGAAAACGCCCTGAAACAACGATGTTTTTACGTCAGATTTTCAAAAAATCTGACGTCATTTTAAGAAGCGCGCAAACGATGCAATCCGTTTGCGCGCTTCTTTTTTTATATCAAACTTTATAACTTTTCCCGACGTTTTGGATCTTTAAAAATTTTTTATAAAAATATTTGCGTATTTTGGGACAAATGCGCGGTTCGTTTCGTTGTAATAGCAGAAAAGCAAAAAAAGGGGACGAAATGAACGCGGGGATTTTTTTGATTTTTTATTATCTGCTGTATTTTGCGGTAATCATTTACCTCATCGTAAGCGAAAACAAAAAAAAGAAACGTTATTTTTCGAAGCGTCAGACAAATACGCAAGTCGCCGTGCATGATGAGGCGCATGCGGCGGAAATCGCGCGCGCGAAAAATCGGGAGCGTAAGGCGCTGATCATGTGTTTTTCCATTCCGTTGGCTTTGATGTTGTTGTTTGGAATATCGTGTTACAGTTGTGTCAACGTAAAGTTGTGTTCTTTCAATTCCTATTGGAAAAGCGAGTTTGTCTTCGGAGATTTTGTGTGCCAGGAAAAAGGCGATAACATTTTGATTGCGGGGTTCAGCGAACAGGGAAAGATGAAAAATACGATCGTCATTCCCGAACGGATTCGCAGCAGAAAGGTGATTGCCGTAAACGACAGGGCAAACCGTAACCGCGCAAAACTCTTTGCAAGCGCGAATTTGGAAACGCTTTATTATTCCGATCTCAAATTCAATGAAAGTTTCGATTCTTTTCCGAATTTGAAAAGGATATTTGCGGGAAATCCGAATTGTGTGATCGGTTTGGTTTCTTCCGAAGTAGATATCTATATCTGCGAAGAATTTTATGAGTTTTATCGCAATCAAGAAGATGAAAGTTTTCCTTCGTTAAAACGCGCCAACGTGATGTATTCCATGAACGTCAGCGGCCGTGCGGACGACGTTTTATGGGTGAGCGAAGAGAGATACGGCGGTTTGATCGTAAACATGATTCCCGAAAATCACTATCTCGAAGGATATGCTTTTGCGGGCTGGTTTAAGGACAGCCGTTGCACGAAACCTTGGAACTTTGAAAAAGATTGCGTACCTGTTTCCGCGTTTGCAGACGAATTCACGCCCTATCATCAGCTCGTTTTGTATGCAAAGTGGGTGAAGGCGTGATGAATTAAAAACGCGCGGCAAGAACGCATATTCATAAATTGTCGGTTCAAAACCCCGAGGGGGGAGCGACGGCTGAAAAATTGCCGTCGGCAAAAACTGAGGGGGAGCCGTCCGCTTTTTTATCGCGCCCGCACATTCTCGTGCGGGCGCACATCGTTTAAAAAGCAGAAATTCAAAGCGCATTTCAAAAAGATGGGGAAAAATTTTTCTTCGTGGGGCCGCGTGCGGTGCAAATACTTGCTTTTCCGCCCGAAATGGGGTAAAATAATGCGTGGAAAAAAATTTCGGAGAATGAATTATGAATAAACCAAATATGATCATCATTATGGACGGTTACGGAATCAGCAACGAAAAGAAGGGTAACGCCATTGAAATGGAAGGCAGTCCCAACGTCAAGGCGCTTATGAAGGAATATCCTTCCACGCTTTTGGGCGCGAGCGGACTTTCGGTCGGTCTTCCCGACGGACAGATGGGAAACAGCGAAGTCGGCCATCTCAACATGGGCGCGGGCAGGATCGTCTATCAGGAACTTACGAGAATCACGAAAGATATCGAGGACGGTGAATTTTTCAAAAATTCCGAACTCAATTACGCGATGGACAGCGCGAAGAACAACGGAAAGAACCTGCATCTTTACGGTTTGCTTTCCACGGGCGGGGTGCATTCGCACATCACGCACCTTTACGCGCTTTTGGAAATGGCAAAAAAGAAAGGTCTTGAAAAAGTCTACGTGCATTGTTTTTTGGACGGCAGAGACGTTTCTCCCACGTCGGGCGCGGGCTTCGTAAGGGATTTGCAGGCGGAAATGAAAAAGATCGGCGTCGGCAAAATCGCTTCCGTTGGCGGCAGATATTACGTGATGGACCGCGATAACCGTTGGGACAGAGTGGAAAAAGCGTACGATATGTTCACGCTCGGCAACGGTGAAAAAGCGGAAGATCCCGCCGAGTACATCGAAAATTCCTATAAAAACGGCGTGACGGACGAATTTATGCTTCCCGCAAACGTCGTGGAAAACGGTAAGCCCGTTGCGCTCATTGAAAAAGGCGATTCCATCATCTTCTTCAACTTCCGCCCCGACAGGGCGCGCCAGATCACCCGCGCGATGACGGAAAAAGATTTCAGCGGTTTCGAAAGGAAAACAGGGTTTCTCGATCCCGTTTACGTTTGCTTCACGCAATACGACGCGTCTTTTCATAACGTGCGCATCGCGTTCAAGCCGCAGTCGTTAAAAAATACGCTCGGCGAATATATCGCAAATCTCGGTATGCGTCAGTTAAGGATCGCCGAAACGGAAAAATATGCGCACGTTACCTTCTTCTTTAACGGCGGCGTGGAAGCGCCCAACAAGAACGAAGACCGCGATCTTATTCCCTCGCCGAAAGTGGCAACTTACGACCTGCAACCCGAAATGAGCGCATATCTCGTCACCGATAAAGTGCTTGAAGAGATCGATAAAGATATTTACGACGTCATTATCCTCAATTTTGCCAACTGCGACATGGTCGGACATACGGGCGTGATTCCCGCGGCGGTCAAGGCGGTGGAAACGGTGGATAACTGTGTAAAAAAGATCGTGGACAAGGTGCTGGAAAAGGGCGGCTCCGCGCTGGTTACCGCCGATCACGGCAATGCCGATAAGATGCTGGATGCGGACGGCTCGCCGTTTACCGCGCATTCCACAAACAAAGTGCCGTTTATTGTCGTAAGCGAAAGCGTAAAGGGCAAAAAGCTTAAAGACGGCGGCGTCCTTGCAGACATCGCTCCCACGCTTTTGGACGTAATGAATGTGCCCGTACCCGCCGAAATGACGGGAAAAAGCCTGCTTATCCGTTAAAAAACGTCGCAATCGGGAAAATTTTTATGTAAATCGCTTGTAAAATAAGCGGGAGTATGCTAAAATAAAATAAGTCGCAAAGTCAGATTGACGGCGGCGGGAATAAAATCAAAAGAATTCGGAGAATAATATGAACGGACGAATGTTAAATATGTTGCTTGCCGGCGATAACATCGGCGGTATTTTTGGAGCTTTTCCGATCATCAAAACCATCATGTTGATCATCATGATTTTATGCGCGCTTTTTATCATTTGCGTTGTATTGTTTCAGCCGAGCAACTCTTCGGGCGTGAGCGCACTTGGCGGCACGACGGAGACTTTTTTGAGCAAGAACAAAAGCAAGACCAACGAGAGTAAACTGCGGAAAATGACGGTCGTCAGCGCCATCATCTTTTGCGTTCTCGCGGTGGCGTTCTGTATTTTGCAGTTGTTCTGATCTGCTTGAATTTACGGCTGTTTCCCGATGCGGAAACAGCCTTTTTTTATAACGGAGCATTGCATGAAGAGCAAAAAAAGAAAATCTGCCGCGCCGCGCAGAAGGCGCAGCGCGGCAAAACCTGAAAAATCATCCGCGTTTTTTGCGACGAAAAGTGCGGAAAGCGGCGTAAAAGCTGCTCAAACGGGCGTGAAACGGGCAAAAAAAAGGCGCGACGAATCGAGCGGCAGAAAGGATAATCGCGGCATATCGGGCGGTTTTGGCGAAAAAATCGGTAAAGACGGTCGGGGGGCGCAGGCAAATCAGATAACGC
>CALVXL010000109.1 GCA_944369635.1 uncultured Clostridia bacterium | reverse complement strand
GGTAAAACTCGAAAAAGATTGGATTCCCACCGCGCCGGGCACGGCTCTTTATATCCGTCCGCTGATGATCGCAACGAGCGAGGAACTCGGCGTGCACGCTTCCAAAAAATATTCCTTTTTGGTAATGCTTTCGCCCGTCGGCGCATATTACAAACACGGTTTGGCGCCCACGAAGATCTACGTGGAAAGCCACTATGCGCGCACCGTAGCGGGCGGCACGGGGGAAGCGAAGTGCCTCGGCAACTACGCGGGCAGCATAAAGGCTTCGGAAGAGGCGCAGAAGAAAGGCTACGATCAGGTGCTTTGGTTGGACGGTGTGCATAAAAAATATATCGAAGAAGTCGGCTCGATGAATATTTTCTTCGTCATCGGTGACGAGGTGGTTACGCCCGCCCTCAACGGCTCGATTTTACCGGGGATCACGAGAAAGAGCTGTTTGGAAATCCTCCGCTCAAAGGGCTATAAAGTGAGCGAGAGGACGCTTTCCGTCAAGGAAGTTGTCAAGGCGCACAAGAAAGGCAAGTTAAAGGAAGTGTTCGGCACGGGAACGGCGGCGGTCATTTCGCCCGTCGGCGTGCTGGGCGTGGAAAACGAAAACCTCGAAATCAACGGCGGCAAGATGGGCGAAATCACCAAATTCTTATACGATACCGTCACGGGGATTCAGACGGGCAGATTGAAAGACGAGTTCGGCTGGGTTACGGTGCTTTGATGGGAAAAGTCACGGCGATCACGCCGCAGGTGAAGGACGATAAGCGCGTGAACGTGTACATCGACGGCGCGTTCGCGTGCGGGCTTTCGCTGGAAGCGGCGGTGAAAAACAAAGTGAAAGTCGGCGCGGAGATAGACGAAGCGCGGCTTAAGGAAATAGAATTCGACAGCGAGAAGACGTCGGCTATGGAAAAGACGGCGGCTTTTATATCCAAGACGATGAAGACGGAGCGGGAAGTCGCTCTCTTTCTCGCGCGCAAGGGATATTCGGAAGCTGTCGTTTCTTTTATATTGGAAAAGTATAAGAGTTACGGATATATCGACGACGCGGCGTATGCGGAAAGCTACGTGAAAAGCTACGCGGCGAAAAAGGGAGATCGGCTTTTGAAAGCGGAACTTTCCCGCCGCGGGGTGAGCGAGGAACATATTTCCGCAGCCCTGCAAAACGCCGTGCGCGACGAGAACGCCGTGGACGCGCTCGCGGCGAAATTCATGCGCGGCAGGGAGCACTGCCAAAAGGAAATATCGCGGCTTTACCGCCACCTTTTGAGCAAGGGTTTTTCCTACGAGGAAGCGGAGCGCGCCGCCGCGCCGTATAAGGAGCCATAATGGAAAGGATTTTAAGCGTCGCCCAGATGCGGGCGGCGGATGCTTATACGATAGAAAATCTCGGTATCCCCGAACGCACGCTGATGGAGCGCGCGGGAGAAGCCGTGGCGGAGGAAATCAAAAAGCGCTTTAAGGGCGGCAGGATTTTATTCGTGTGCGGCAAGGGCAACAACGGGGGCGACGGTATGGTCGCGGCAAAGCTTCTGCGCACCGTGCACGGGTTTTCCGTATTCGTCTTAAAGCTCGCCGCCGAGGGCGCGGAAAAGCTCGATTTCGATTACGACATCGTCGTGGACTGTATCTTCGGCACGGGGCTTTCCCGCGAAGTGACGGGCGAAATGAAGCGCGTCATCGAAAAGATCAACGAAAAAAACTGCTTTAAAATCAGCGTGGATATTCCGAGCGGTTTGAACGGCGACAGCGGAATACCCTGTGGCGTTGCGGTGAAAGCCGATCTCACGATCTCCGTGCAGGAGTATAAGACGGGCCACTTTCTCAACGACGGGAAGGACTATTGCGGCAAAATCGTCAATAAAGATATCGGGATCGCCGTATTCGAAGAGGATTTTGCCCGTCGGTTGGAAGATAAGGACATGGGCAGATTTTTCCCCGAACGCGCGCAAAACAGCAACAAGGGCACTTACGGGAGCGCGGCGCTCGTTGGCGGCAGTAAGGAATATTTCGGGTCCGTTCTGCTTTCGGCAAACGCCCTCGCCGCCCTGAAAACGGGCGCGGGGTACGCGCACTTATGCGTGCCGGACAGTCTGTTCGCGCTATACGCGGGAAGGGTTCCGGAACTCATCACGCACGCTTTTTCCGACGAAAACGGATTTCTGAAATATAGCGAACAGGATCTTGCAAAAATCGTTTCCTGCAAGGCGGTCGCTTTCGGCATGGGTTGCGGCGTAAGGGAAGAAACCTATAAAATCGCAGAATATCTTCTGAAAAATCATAAGGGCGTGCTGGTGCTGGACGCCGACGCGCTCAATTCCCTTGCAAAATACGGGATAAGCGCTTTGAAAGAGAGCGCTTCCGACGTCGTCATCACGCCGCACGTCAAGGAATTTTCGCGCCTTACGGGCCTTACGGTAGAGGAAATCAAAAACGATATGATCGGCGCGGCGAAAGACTTCGCAAAGGAATACGGCGTCAACGTGCTTTTGAAAAGCTCGGTCAGCGTGCTGGCGGGTAAAAACGGCGTGATTCTGAACACGACGGGCAACAGCGGCATGGCGAAGGGCGGCAGCGGAGACGTGCTCTCCGGCGCGATCGCGGGGATTGCGGCGCGCGGTTTTTCGGCGTTCGACGCGGCGGCGGCGGGCGCGTATCTTTGCGGCAGAGCGGCGGATTGCGCCTTGAAAGAACAAAACGAATATACGCTCACGCCGAGCGAAACAATCGCGCACTTTGCAAAGGCGATCGACGGGTTCGGCGAATAGGATTTTATGGAAAAGAAAAAATCGCCCCGCAACAAGACCATCGATTTCGGGGAAGAAGAAGGCAGAATATATATCGATCGGGCGATCGCGCCCGAAGACATCGGTGAAGACACCGTCAACGTGACGGTAAACGGCGATTTGTTCGAGGCGGCAAAGCGCATGAAAAAAAAGAGCGTCGATCTCATCGTCGCCGATCCGCCGTACAATCTCGACAAAAACTTTCACGGCAACAAATTCGCCGCCACGGGGGCGGAAGAATATACCGCTTACACGGAGAAGTGGCTGGACGCGGTGCTGCCGCTTCTAAAAGACGACGGAAGCATTTACGTCTGCTGCGACTGGCGTTCTTCCATGGTCATCGGAAACGTGCTTGCAAAAAAGCTGAAAGTGCTGAATCGCATCACATGGCAGCGTGAAAAGGGGCGCGGGGCGGAACGCAACTGGAAAAACGGCATGGAGGACATCTGGTTTGCCGTGAAGAGCGCAAAGTACGCCTTTCACCTCGACGCGGTCAAACTGAAAAAGAAAGTCATCGCTCCTTATCGGGAAAAGGGCGCGCCGAAGGATTGGACGGAAGAGGAAAACGGAAAATACCGCATGACCTGTCCGTCGAATTTCTGGGACGATATTTCCGTGCCCTACTGGTCGATGGCGGAAAACACCGCGCACCCCACGCAAAAGCCCGAAAAGCTCGTCGCCAAACTGATTTTAGCGAGTTCCGATAAAGGCGATCTGGTTTTCGACCCGTTTCTGGGTTCGGGCACGACCAGCGTGGTCGCGAAAAAGCTCGGCAGAAATTATATCGGCGTGGAACAGAACCCGCTTTACTGCGCCTGGGCGGAAAAGCGGCTTGCCGACGCGGAGCACAACAAGGAAATTCAAGGTTATAAAGACGGAATATTTTACGAGAGGAATACGAAGCTATGAACGAAGAAAGAAAGATGAAGCGGATGATCGAAGCCGCCGCGGGGCGGGAAAAGGCGGATCTCGTCGTTAAAAACGCAAAGATCGTCAACGTGTTCACGCAGAAGATCGAGGAAGGCGACGTGGCGGTCGTGGAAGATCGCATCGTCGGCATCGGTTCTTATGCGGGAAAAGAAGAGATCGACGCGGGCGGAAAATATCTGATTCCCGGCCTTATCGACGGGCATATGCATATCGAAAGTACGCAGCTTACGCCCGAAGAGCTGGCAAAAGCCATTCTTCCGCACGGCACGACCACGCTCATCGCCGACCCGCACGAAATCGCCAACGTGTGCGGCGCGGACGGCGTAAACTATCTTGCAAAGGCTTCCGCGAGGACGCCGCTCACCGTCAAGATCATGTTTCCGTCCTGCGTGCCCGCAACGCCGTATGAAAACAGCGGCGCGGTGCTGGACAGCAAAGAGATCGCCGCGCATATTAAAGACGAGGGCATCTGGGGACTCGGCGAATACATGAATTATCCCGGCGTTTTCAACGGCGACGAAGAGGACGTGAAAAAGCTGTGCGTGGCGCAGAGATCCGGGTGCGTGGTGGACGGACACGCGCCGGAAATTTCGGGCAAGAACCTCAACGCCTATTTATGCGGCGGGATCAGAACCGATCACGAATGCATGAGCGAAAAGGAAATAGAAGAAAAGATTTCGCGCGGGATGTACGTGCATATCCGCGAAGGCTCGGCGACCCGCAACGCCGCCGCCAACGCGAAAGCGGTAAAGGCGGAGACCTTGCGCCGCTTTATCCTCTGTACGGACGATCGCCACGCCTGCGATCTGAAACGCGGCGGGCACGTGGACAACATATTGAGGATCCTCGTGAAAAACGGCGTCAATCCGTTGTGGGCGGTCATTATGGGCACGCTCAACACGGCGGAATGTTACCGCCTTACGGGATACGGCGCCGTCGCTCCCTCGTATGTTGCGGATATGGTCTGCGTAAACGATCTTCGGGATTTCGAAGCCGCGTTCGTTATAAAAAACGGCAAGCTCGTCGCAAAAGAAGGAAAGCCGCTCTTCGAATGCGAAAGGTATGAAGACGGCAAGGTGTTGAGCACGGTGCATATCCGCCCCGTTGCGGAAAAGGACTTTGATCTTTATTCCGAATCGGAAGACGTCAAAGTCATCCGGTTACTGCACCATAACGTCGTAACGGAAAAAATCGTCCGCAAGGTAAAACTCACGGACGGAAAAGTCGATATCGGCGGCACGGACTTATTAAAGCTCGCGGTGGTGGAACGCCATAAGGCGACGGGCAACGTGGGGCTGGGGCTGATCGAGGGATACGGACTGAAAGGCGGCGCGCTGGCGCTCACCGTTTCGCACGATTCGCACAACATCATCGTTTTGGGCGACACCAACGAAAGCATGTGCGCGGCGGTAAAGGAGATCGAACGCATCGGCGGGGGCATGACGCTGGTGAAAGACGGAAAGGTGGTGGACTCTCTTCCGCTGAATATCGCCGGGCTGATATCCACGCTCGATATCGATACTTTCGAAAAGCGGCTTGAAAAGCTCATTGCAAAAGCTTACGCCATGGGCGTTGCGGAAGACATTCAGCCCTTTATGAGTCTGTCTTTCCTCGCGCTCGTCGTCATTCCCGATATCAAGATCACCGACAGGGGGCTGTTCGACGTCAGAAAATTTGCCTTTACGCGGATAGAAGCGGATAAATAGCGGCCGCAACCACCCGCACCACGCCGAAATTCCAGCGGATCATCATGTACCAGACAAGCAGCGTCAGTGCGGCGAGCATGGGCATGAGGATCATAAAGCCCAGACTTTTCAGGCGGTAGCGGAACACGAACATAAACGCGTAAATGCCGATCGCGCCGCCGAGAACGGCGGCGAGCAGCAGTTTTCCGTCGCTCACGCGTTCGTCCTTGTCGTCGGCTTCTTCGGCGTTTTTCTGAAATTTCAAAAGCAGTGCGCCGTAAATGTTGATGGCAACGGTGTACACGGCGGCGAGAACATAGCAAAAAACCAGCATAATACCCCCGAAAATTAAGGTTTACGGAAATTAATGTGCGTAATTTCGAAAAAAATATAGACAAAATTGCAAAATAATGGTAAAATCATAATAAAGGCACAGGAGAGAGCGAAAGATGAAGTGTATGTATTGCGGATGTACGGAAAGCAAAGTGATCGACTCGCGTTCGACGGAAGAAGGCACGATCATACGCCGCCGCAGGGAGTGTGTGTCCTGCGGTAAGCGGTTCACCACCTACGAAACGGTGGAAACCACGCCCGTCCT
>CALVXL010000108.1 GCA_944369635.1 uncultured Clostridia bacterium | reverse complement strand
ATAGGGATATGGGTTGCTGCCGCGTAACGGTGGAGACACTGTGAGCTGGTCAACAGACTATGTCGAAAACAAGGCGTAATCTAACGCAACTGCACCGCCCTATGAAGCTAAAGCTCAAATGGTAAAGGATAATTCCATCTGATTTTTAAACCTGCCGCGGCAGGTTTTTTCATTTTCAAAATAATTTTCGGGAGGTAAACCGTATGGACGAAGAAGAAAACATTTTCGATAAACTTTTGGAGCTGTTCAATAAGCGACGGTTTGCCGAACTGAGAATGACGCTCGTCGATATGGAAGCGGCGGACATCGCTTCGTTTATCGAAGAAAGACTGGAAGAAAAAGAGCAGATCGTATTTTTCCGACTGCTCCCCAAAGGGCTCGCTTCCGACGTATTTGTCGAAATCGATTCCGACACGCAGGAAGAACTGATCAAGGCATTTACCGATAAGGAACTGAAAGAAGTCATCGACGATATGTTTTTGGACGATACCGTTGACATTATCGACGAAATGCCCGCAAACGTGGTAAAACGGATTTTACTTGCGGCGGATCCGGAAGACCGCAAGACGATAAACGAACTTCTGGAATACCCCGACGACAGCGCGGGTTCGCTGATGACGCCGGAATTCGTTTCCCTGTCGGCAAACATGACGGTTTCCAAAGCCTTTGACAAGATCCGCCGCACGGGCGTGAACAAGGAAACGATTTATACCTGCTACGTGACCAACGTGAAAAAACAGCTCATCGGCGTGGTGACGGTAAAGGATTTGCTGCTCGCAGACAAGGAAACGCTGGTGGAAAACATCATGACCACCAACGTCGTTTCCGTGGAAACGCTGGAAGATAAAGAACAGGTCGCGCTGATGTTCCAAAAGTACGCGCACCTTGCCCTGCCCGTCATCGACAAGGAAGGCTGTATCGTGGGCATCATCACCGTGGACGACGCGGTGGACGTCATGCAGGAAGAGGCCACGGAAGATATCCAGATCATGGCGGCGATCACGCCTGACGACAAACCGTATTTAAAAACCAGTCCGTTCAGGATATGGCTCAACCGCGCGCCGTGGCTTTTGATCCTAATGATCTCCGCCACCTTTACGGGACTTATCCTCAATACTTACGAAGGGGAACTCCGCGCCCTCAACGGCGGCGTGATCGGTTCGCTTCTCATCGCCTGCGTGCCGATGATGATGGACTCCGGCGGCAACGCGGGGTCGCAATCTTCCGCGACGATCATTCGCAGCATTGCCTTAAACGAAGTAAAATTCGGCGACATTTTCAAAGTCATGTGGAAGGAATTCTGCGCGGGACTTATGCTTGCAATCACGCTGGGCATCGTTTGTTTTGCCAAATTACAGCTGATCGACAGACTGCTTTTTAAATACAATTACACGTTTGAAATATCTTTCGTCGTTTCGCTGTGCCTTGCGATCACCATCCTTCTTTCCAAAATCGTAGGTTGCGCTTTGCCGCTATTGGCAAAAAAATGCAAACTCGACCCCGCGGTGATGGCAAGTCCGTTCATCACGACCATCGTGGACGCGCTTTCCCTCATCATCTACTGCAACATCGCCATCGCCCTTTTAGGCTGAGCCTCGTATCCTAAGGGAAATAAAACGCCATAAAAAAGCATACTGTTTTTCGACAGCATGCGCCGCAGGATAAAAAAAGCATAAGACCGCGCCCCCGCAAATTTTTTTGCGGGGGCGCGTTTTTTATTTTTTAATTCAGCGTTTTAAATGTTACTGCTTGCCCGACCGTTCTGCAAGAAGGTCGCGTATTTCCTCCAAAAGATATTCCGCGGTATGCTTTTTCGCTTCTTCTTCCGCCGCTTTCGCCGCCTGTTTCGCCTCTTCGTCGCGCGCCGCGGCAAGGGCGGCGATCTCTTCGTCTTTCTTTCCCGAACGGCGGAGCGCATAATATTCTTTGCGCGTATACCCGTGATATTCCGATTTTCCCAGTTCGCGCAGTTTGTTGATGGTTTTCACAACGGAAAACAAAACCATGGCGATGATGAAAAAGTTCAGAATTGCCGTAATCACCGCGCCCCAATCTATGTAAATGGACTTGGTCATGTCCACCGCGCCCGCTTCGTCGTATACGACTTTGAGCATGGTAACCGCGCTTTCCAGCCCGCCGCCCGCGCCGGCAAGCGCCCAGTTGACGAGCGGCTGGAATACGTTTTTGGTAAGCGCCGTCACGATTGCGGTGAACGCGCTGCCGACGATGACGCCCACCGCCATGTCCACGACGTTTCCGCGCGAAATAAATTGCCTGAATTCCTTGAAAAATTTACTCATCTGTTTTTCCTTCCTCAACGGAATAATTTTTCTTTGAGCGCCGCTATTTCCGTCACGAGCTTTGCCGCTTCCTTGGGAGAGGCGACGGCGATCTGGCGCTCTTTTTTTTGTATTTCTTTTCGTATATCCATCTATTTAATTATGAGCAATAAAACGCTCAGGCATACGAGATAAAGCGAAAACCATTTGAAATTGGCCTTTTTGACCAACGCGAGCATGACGCGGATCGCCACATACCCCGAAATCGCCGCCGCAATTACGCCCAAAAGAACGGGCAGAAACGAAATCTCCGTTGATCCGCTTTTGATAAAATCGTACCCTTCGAGAAGCGCCGAACCCGCGATGACGGGCAGACTCATCAGAAAGGCGAAATTCGCGTTCTTCTCCCTGTCTACTCCGCAAAAACAGCCGGCGGCGATGGTCGAGCCGCTGCGGGAAATCCCCGGCACGACGGCAACGGCCTGCGCCACCCCCATCAGCGCGGCGTTGCCCGCGTTGATATCGCGGTAAAGCGGCTTGGTTTTTGCAACCAGTTCCGCCTGCAACAAAACCAGCGCGGTAAAGAGAAAACACGGCGCGAGGTACTTTCCGCCGTAAAATACCGCATCGATCTGATCTCCGAGCAGAAAACCGACCAGCGCGGCGGGTATACTTGCGATGACGAGATATAAAAGCGTGATCGGATTTTTAAAAAGCCCTAAAATATCTTTAAAGAATACGATACATACGGGAATCAGCGTTCCCACATGCAACATAACCGTCAGAAACATACTGTAATCGGGATCGATCCCGAACCATTTCTGCAATAGAACGAGGTGTCCGCTGGAAGATACGGGGAGAAATTCCGTCAGCCCCTGCACCAGCCCCAAAAGCACCGCCTGCCATACATTCATATAGATCTCCGTACAAAACGCACCGATTATTTCGCGTCCGTCTTGTTTATTTTATGTTTATTGATCAGATTCAAGAACTCCCGCACGGAAAAGGTAAGCTCGGCGTCTTTGGGAAGCGCAAGCCCTATGGCGCGCGCGGGAAGTTCGGGACTGGTCCTGATTTCCTGGAGCGTACCCGCCTTCAGTTCGTGCATGACGAACTCCCGCGGGATACACGCGATACCTATGCCGGTTTTTGCGAGTTCCGTCATCAGTTCCAGACTTGCCAGCTCGATTTCGGGATGCAGGTGTATGCCGTGCGAATGCGCAAAGTTAATGATCGCCTGCCGCGTGGCAGTGCTGAGTTCCAACATCAGAAGCGGATAATCCTGCAGGCGCTTGAGGTCCACGACCTCGCCGAAAAGTTCGGAAAAACGAGCGCTCGCCACAAAGGTATCGTGCAACTGCATGACGGTGTTGGAAAGATAGATGTCCTTGTCGTCCACGGGAAGATTGACAAAGCCGATATCCCCTTTCTTGTTTTTCAGCATTTCGATGGTCTGCGCCGAAGTGCCGTTTTGCAATATCAGATTGACGTTGGGGTATTTTTCATGATATTCCTTGATATACTTCAATAAAAAATGCGTGCTGACGGTATCGCTGGCGCAGATACGCACCACGCCCGTGGCCGTATTTTTCAACTCGGAATATTTGGTTTCCGCTTCGCTCAGAAGCTGCAGCGCTTTTTCCACCGTGGCGAAGATCTGTTTTCCGCCCGTGTCGGTCAGTTCCATGCCCTTGTGCGTGCGGTTAAAGAGCTTCCCGCCCAGCTGATTTTCCAGCTGTTTGATCGCCTGCGAAACGGCGGGCTGCGAAATGTACAGCTCTTCCGCCGCCTTGGTGAGGCTGCCGCATTTTGCGACCGTATAAAATACGCGATATAAATCCAGATTGACCATGTTTTTCCCCTATTTTCCCACGCAGAACCGCGAAAAGATCTCGTCAACGACGGCTTCCGACGCCGTCTGCCCCGTGATCTCTCCCAGAATCTGCCAGGCCTCCTCCACGTCCACCGACACCATGTCGAGAGGCGCGGACAAAAGCGAATCCTCCGCTTTCTCAAGCGCCGCGCGCGCCCGCAAAAGCGCGTCGTAATGCCTTTGCTCGGTGAGGAAGTCCTTGTTGGTATCGACTTTTCCCACGGTAATATTAAACAACATTTTTTTCAGTTTGTCAATATTTTCGCCGTTTTTCGCCGAAAGCGCTATGTGCGCGCCGAGTTTTTTCTGCTCTTTGTCGCTTTTGTTCGCCACGACGATGCGCAGTTTCCCTTCGGTCAGCGCGAGGATCTCCTCATCCTCTTTCGTAAGCTCCTCGCTTCCGTCGAGCACCACCAAAAGTACGTCCGCTTCCTTGAGCACGCGGCGGGAAAGATTTATGCCTATATTTTCCACGTCGTTTTCCGAAGCGCGGATCCCGGCGGTATCTTTGAAATCAAACTTCACGCCGTCGATGACGAGCGTGCCTTCCACCACGTCGCGCGTCGTGCCCGCGAGGGAAGAAACGATCGCCTTGTCATAGTCGAGCAATCTGTTCAGAAGCGAACTTTTTCCCGTATTCGGCCGGCCGACGATGCCGACCTGAACACCCGCCGTAAGCTTTCTGCCCGCCGCATAGGTTGCGGAAAGTTCGTCTATGAATTTTTTTACGCGCGATACCGCTTCCATTACGTGTTTCGCGACGTCCGCCTCCTCCACCTCGTCGGGATAATCGAGATTTGCGCCGATCTCCGCGAGAGCGGCTTTCAGCACGTCCTGCTCTTCCTGTACTTTCTTTTTCAAATTTTCGCGGTATAGATAATACCCCGCTTTGACTTCCCCTTCGCTTTCGCTGTAGATCATATCGATCAGCCCTTCGGCGGACGATAAGGAGAGTTTGCCGTTCAGAAAGGCGCGTTTTGTGAATTCCCCGCGCTCCGCGGGGCGGCAACCGAGTTCGATGAGACGGCGGATCATGCCGTTCACGATCGCCACGCCGCCGTGAAGATGATATTCCACCATATCTTCGCCCGTGTAGCTTTTAGGCGCCCTGAAGTAAACGCACATGCCGTAATCTTTGAAGCTGCCCGCGTCGAATTCCCCCGTATAAAGCATATAGGGCACGAAGTCCTTAACCGCCGTTTTGCCCTGCGGCCGAAACATTTTTTCGGCGTATTGCCGCGGCGATGAACCGCTGATACGCACGATGGCGACGCCCCCCGCCCCTGCCGGCGTAGAAAGCGCGCAGATATTGTCGTTAAGCATAATTCCTCCGACTTTAACCGAAAAACAGAGCCTGCGGGCTCTGTTTCATCGTCTTTACTTTTTAAAAACCTTCAAACGGATTTCCGCCGTTTTTATCGTCATTGCCGTTCTTTTTGTCTTCCGCGGCGTCGTCCGACCCGTCTTTCGATTTGTTGTCTGCACCGTCAGAAGGCGCGTCCTGCGAAGAGGTTTTGCGTTCGCCGAATTCGGCAAAGGGATCGCCCGGATCGTTTTCCCCTCTCCCTCCGAACTCGCGGAAGGGGTTATCGGGAGGATTGGGACGCGGCGGCGCATACATGCCCTGCATGCGCATATACTGTTCTTTCACGAAATCGTTATAATTGACGGGCTTTCTGTTCCTCTGCGTGAACACTACGATCGACGCGAGGGAAATGCCGAATATCTCCCCGATGAACGCGATGATCGTAAACATGAAATGACTTCTCGGATTGAATTTCCGAAAGAGCATCATGAACGTGAAGAAGAAGAAAAACAGATACGCCACGTTGAGCAGAGTGCCCAGAATATACTGCACGTTCAAAAACGCGTAAACGGCGGGAGAATATTCATAGGAAAAACCTTCGCCGAAAGACATTGCCAGCCCGTAATCGGACGGCTGAATGATAATCTGCACGTCGGAAAAATAGGCGATGGCAAGCGGCAGGTAATTGAGCAGGAAGGCGGTGACGTCGAGCGCAAATTTTATTGCGAACACGATCATCAGCCAGAACCCCGCGTTCTTCATCTTTTTGCCGAACAACTTGACCTGTCCGACGATTTTTCCCGCAAAATAATACCGCGCAAACGGAACAAACGCCAGCCACGTATGTTCGGTTTTGGTGGCGATCGCCATTTTTCTGAGCCCGAAGCCCATCAGAAGATACAGCGCGATATAGATCGCTACCGAGAGGCACAAAAGCAAAATCGCCACCCAGAGATTAACGGTAAAAACCGCGCCGTTCGTATAGACGATCTGTAAAAATTCGTTGCCTTTCTGGATCGAAATATATTCTAAACCCATATTCACTCTTTCGCTTTCCGCAAGGGAAAGCATCTTTTATTTTTTCCGTTTCTCCGCGTCAGTAAGCCCGTGCGAAAACAACGGTATGTTTCGCTTTTTTGCCGCAGACGACGCAGGTGTCGCTTTCCTCGTCCTCCAGCATGACGCGCGCCGTGGCGGCGGCGTAGTCCTTGACTTTATCCTCGCATTCGCGACAGCCGCACCAGCCCGCTTTTACAAAGTTTTTGTTTTCCACGCCCGCGAGAAGCTCTTCGAGATTGTTTGCCCTGACGATGCGGGAATCCCTGTTCTTTCTGGACTTTTCCAGCATGGCTTTTTGGATATCTTCCAGCAGCGAAACGACATGCTCCGCCAGATGATCCAGAGACACGAAGGATTTTTCCAGCGTATCTCTTCTGAACAGCGCCGCCTGATTTTTTTCGATGTCGCGCGGGCCGATCTCGATGCGGACGGGAACGCCCTTCATTTCCCATTCGTTGAACTTCCAGCCGGGGCTCGCCTCGCGGTTATCCGTTTCGGCGCGTACGCCCGCCTTTTCCAGCGCGGCGCGGATCTCTTCCGCTTTTTCCGTTACGCCGCCTTTGTGCGCCGCGATCGGAATGACGATCGCCTGCACGGGCGCGACTTTGGGCGGCAGAACCAGCCCGCGTTCGTCGCCGTGCGCCATGATGAGCGCGCCGATCATGCGGGTGGATGTGCCCCACGACGTGGAATAACCGTATTTTCTCACGCCGTCTTTATCGAGAAACTGCATATCGAACGCCTTGGCGAAATTCTGTCCGAGATAGTGCGAGGTGCCCGCCTGCAGACTCTTGCCGTCGAGCATCATCGCCTCCATGCCGTAGGTCGCCACCGCGCCGGCAAATTTTTCCTTTTCCGTCTTTTTGCCCGTGATGACGGGGATTGCCAGCACGTTTTCGGCAAACTCCTTGTACACGTTCAGCATTTTGATGGTTTCTTCCATCGCCTCTTCTTCCGTGGCGTGCACGGTATGCCCTTCCTGCCACAAAAATTCGCTCGTACGCAAAAAAGGACGGGTGGTTTTTTCCCAGCGGACGACGTTTGCCCACTGATTGATGAGTATGGGAAGATCGCGATAGCTCTGCAGCCATTTCGCGTACATTTCGCATATGATCGTTTCGCTGGTGGGACGGATAACGAGTTTTTCCTGCAATTCCGCGCCGCCGGCATAGGTTACGACGGCGACTTCCGGCGCGAATCCTTCCACGTGTTCCGCCTCGCGCTTCAAATAGCTTTCGGGAATCAGCATCGGGAAATACGCGTTTTTCACGCCGACGGCTTTGAACCGCTTATCCATTTCATGCTGAATATTTTCCCAGATCGCGTACCCGTACGGGCGGATGACCATCGTCCCCTTGACGGGACCGTAGTCCACGAGTTCGGTTTTTACCACCACGTCGGTATACCACTTGGCGAAATCGTCGGTCAGGGAAGCGACTTCTTTCACAAACTGCCTGTTGTCCATATAACACCCCAAAACGTAAAGTTTTTTATTTATTATAACAAACTATACGGAAAAAGACAAATAATTCTTTATATTTATATGCACAATTCTATGCGCGATATATGCGGCGAACCGCACAAATGCGCGAGATTTTTGCGCAAAAAAGCCTCCCTTATAAATCTAAACAAAAATTCGTTGAAATAAACTTGAAAAATAGCGCGAATTATATTACAATATTAAAAAGAGCCTTTCCGCGATCAGCGGCAGGGAAAATTCTATCCAAGGAGTTCGTTATGCAAGATATCAGACAGCAGGCTGTGAACGCCGTGCGCGTATTGAGCGCGGAAGCCATTGAAAAAGCGAAGTCGGGACATCCGGGGTTACCCCTCGGCGCGGCGCCCGTCGGGTACACGCTCTTTTCGGACGTGATGAAATACAACCCCAAAAACCCGAAGTTTTACGACCGCGACCGCTTCGTCCTCTCCGCAGGGCACGGTTCCATGCTGTATTATTCCCTTTTATATCTGTTCGGCTTCGACATGAGCATCGAAGACATCGAAAATTTCCGCCAGTTCGGCTCGAAAACGCCGGGACATCCCGAATACGGCGTGACCGCGGGCGTGGAAACTTCCACGGGACCCTTGGGACAAGGTATCGCCACGGCGGTGGGCATGGCGCTTGCCGAAACGAAAATGGCGGCGGAATTCAACAAGGAAAATTTTCCCCTGACCGATCACTACACTTACGTACTGTGCGGCGACGGCTGCCTGCAGGAAGGAATCGAAAACGAAGCCGCCTCCTTTGCGGGAACGAACAAGCTCGGAAAACTCATCGTGTTTTACGATTCCAACAACATCACCATAGAGGGCGACACGGGTTCGGCGTTCACCGAGGACGTGGGCAAACGCCACGAAGCGCTCGGCTGGCAGGTCATTAAAGTAAGCGACATCAACGACCTTGCCGCGCTGCGCCGCGCCGTCAAAAAAGCGAAGGCGGAAAAGGAAAAACCCAGCCTCATCATCTGCAAATCGGTTATCGGCTACGGCTCCCCCCTTGCGGGAAAAGCCGACTGCCACGGCGCGCCCCTCGGCGCGGAAAATCTCAAAGCGCTGAAAGAAACGCTGGGCTGGACGGAAGAAGCGTTTTCCGTTCCCAAAGGCGTGCTCCGCCATACCCGCCGCGCAGTTTCGAAAGGCAAAAAAGCCGAACAGGAATGGAACGAACTTTTCGCCGCGTATAAAGCGGCGTACCCGGCGGAAGCCGCGGAATTCGAAAAGCGCGTGAACGGCGTACTTTACGATTACGCCGACGACGAAGAACTTTACAAATTCGACAAAGCCGACGCCACGCGTTCCACTTCTTCCGCCGTACTCAACCGCTTGGCGGAAAAAATCCCCGCGCTCTTCGGCGGTTCGGCGGACCTCGGCCCCTCGAACAAGAGCGTGATGAAAAACAAAGGCTATTATTCCCCCGAAAACAAGACGGGCGCGAATATTCACTTCGGTATCCGCGAACAGGCGATGGCGGCGATCTGCAACGGCATTTACCTACACGGCGGCTTTGTCGCTTACTGTGCGACTTTCTTCGTGTTCAGCGATTATCTGAAAGGCTCGCTCAGGCTTTCCGCTTTAATGGGACTGCCCGTGGTATATATCTTCACGCACGATTCCATCGGCGTGGGCGAGGACGGCCCCACGCATGAACCCGTTGAACAGCTCGCGTCCCTGCGCGCCACGCCCGACGTACATGTCTTCCGCCCCGCGGACGGCAGAGAAACGGCGGCGGCATGGGTCAGCGCGCTCGGCGCAAAATGCCCCACGTGCCTGGTGCTTTCCCGCCAGACGCTTCCCCTTTACGAAAATTCCGGCAAAGGCGCGCTCAAAGGCGGCTACGTGCTTTCCGATTGCGAGGGCACGCCCGATATCCTTCTGATCGCCAGCGGCAGCGAAGTGGAACTGTGCATGAAAGCGCAGACCGCCCTGAAAGAAAACGGCGTGAACGCGCGCGTGATTTCCATGCCCTGTACGGAACTTTTCGAAGCGCAGAGCGAAGAATATAAGGAAAGCGTGCTCCCCTCCTCCGTACGCGCCCGCGTGTGC
>CALVXL010000107.1 GCA_944369635.1 uncultured Clostridia bacterium | reverse complement strand
TCGCAATCGCAATCACAACCGCAACCGCAGTCGCAATCGTCTTCCGCACAGTTGCAGACTTTCTTTTCTTCGTCTTTCATTTTTCTTCTCCTTTCGATTTTTTGCTTTTCAGATAACCTTCGAGTATATATGTCGCCGCCAAAGCGTCGACGTACAGTTTGCGCTTTTCCCTTTTCATATTTTCCGAAATCAGCGTGTTGTGCGCCTCCGCGGTGGTACACCGCTCGTCGGAAGTATAAACGGGCACGTCCACGGCGTTTTTCAACGCTTCGATGAACACGCGGGTATAAGCCGTCTGCGCGCTCTCGCTGCCGTCGAAATTGAGCGGAAGCCCGCACACGATTTCGTCTGCCGCCCGCTCCTTTACCAGCGCGGCGATATACGCGAGGTCTGCTTTAAGGTTTTTTCTCGAATACGTGCCGACGGGCAGAGCATATGTGCCGAACGGATCGCTTGCGGCGATGCCGATGCGCTTGCTGCCTACGTCGAGCGCGATTACTTTTTCGATCTTTCCTGCTTGCGCCATAGGTACAGTTTACCATAATTTCCCGCGCTTTTCAATAAAAATACGGACGAAAGACAAAAATTATTTCTTCCGCCCGTAAATTTTTGTTTGCAGGAAATTATTCCTTATCCGCCGAATGCTTTTTCATCGATTCGGCCTTTTCGAGAACCTGTTCCTGACCCTTTTTGACCGCCTGACGCGCTTTTGCGGAATTGGTGGCGAGCACTGCGCCGCCGAGCATTCCCAAAATCACGCCGACCAAAAATTTGTCGTCCATAATATCTCCTCCCCGAAGTTTATTATGCGACAAATGCCGCGTTTTATGCGCATACGCGGGCTTACTTGTCAAAAAAGGTTTACGCGCCCTGTTTTTTTCTGTAATCTTCGATGGCCGCTTTGATCGCCTCTTCCGCCAGCACCGAGCAGTGCAGTTTCTGCGGGGGCAGTCCTTCCAGCTCTTCCACCACCTGCTTGTTGGTGATTTTGAGCGCCTCGTCGAGTGTCTTGCCCTTGATCATCTCCGTCGCCGTCGAGGACGTGGCGATTGCCGCCGCGCAACCGAAGGTTTTGAACTTTGCGTCGGTGATGACGTCGTTATCGATTTTCAGCGTGATCTGCATGATGTCGCCGCAGGTGGCGTTGCCCACCGTGCCGATCGCGTCGTAATTTTCCACTTCGCCGACATTTTTCGGATTGGCGAATACTTTCATTACTTTTTCGTTATACATATTCTTTCTCTCCTTCTTCCGTTTTGAAAAGAGGCGACATCGCCCTGAGTTTTTCTACCGTTTTCGCCACCACGTCTATGGCGTAGTCCACTTCTTCTTCGGTATTGTCCGTACCGAACGTGAACCGTATGGAGCCGTGCGCCGTTTCCGCCGGCACGCCCATTGCGAGGAGCACGTGCGACGGCTCGAGCGAACCCGAAGAGCACGCCGACCCGCTGGAAACCGAAATTCCCGCTAAGTCGAGGTGGAACAAAATCCCCTCGCCCTCGATATACTTAAAGGAAAAGTCCGCGTTGGCGGGAAGTCTCCGCGTCCTGTGCCCGTTGAGCTTTACGTCGGGCACACGGGCGAATATCCCGTTGATGAACCGTTCGCGCAAAGCGGTGACGTACCGCGCGTTTTCTTCCATATTTTCGTTGGCTATCCTGAACGCTTCCGCCATGCCGACGATGGCGGGCACGTTGGTGGTACCGCCGCGCTTCATTCTTTCCTGATGTCCGCCCGTCAGAATGGAATCCACGCGAACGCCGCTTCGGATATACAGCACGCCCACGCCTTTCGGACCATAGAATTTATGCCCCGAAAAAGACATCATGTCCACGCCGAGTTCCTTGACGTCGAGTTTTAATACCCCCGCCGCCTGCACCGCGTCGGTAAACATCATGATCTTGTGTTCGCGGGCGATTTCGGCGATTTCTTTGATCGGCTCGATGGTGCCGACTTCGTTATTTGCCGCCATCACGCCGATAAAGATCGTATCGGGGCGGATCGCCTTTCTCACTTCTTCGGGATCGACGAGCCCGTATTCGTCCACTTTGAGATACGTCACGTCATAGCCGTCCTTTTCCAGCTGTTTTGCCGTGGTGAGCATCGCGGGATGTTCGATACTGCTGATGATGAGGTGTTTTCCCTTTTCGCGGAGGGCGTGCGCCGTGCCGCGGAGCGCCCAGTTATCCGATTCCGTGCCGCCCGAAGTAAAGTAAATTTCGCTGGGCTTGGCATTGATCAGGCGGGCGATGGTGTCGCGCGCTTCGTCCACAGCTTTTACCGCGTCCCGTCCGAACGCGTGCTGCGAATTGGGGTTGCCGAACACTTCCGAGAAATACGGAAGCATTTTATCAAGCACTTCTTTTTTCACGGGCGTGGTCGCCGCGTGGTCAAAATAAATTCTTTTTTCCATATATCCTGCCTCTTAAAAACTTTCTTCCAGCATATCTTTTAAGGTGATAGAATCGAGAAATTCGTTCATCTTCGCATAGAGCGTGCGCCAGACTTTGCCCGACTTGCATTCACACTTTTCGCACGCGGACGATACGCAATGTACGAGCTGCATATCGTCTTCGAGCGCCCGCGTGATCTCCCCCACGGTCGTCTTTTCGGGGGGACGTACCAGCATATAGCCGCCGCTTGCCCCGCGCCGCGCCGTGACGATGGAATTTTGCGTCAGTATGCGCATGATCTTTTCGAGATATTTACCGCTGACGCCGATCTTTTCTTCGAGCTCGGTCGCCGACACCGCGTCGCCGTACCGCCCCGCGAGGATCTGGCACGCCTGCAATCCGTAATGCGCTTTGGAAGACAGTTTCAATTTTTTCTCTCCGTTTAATTCCTACCTTTTTGGTTGCAATTGTATTATAGTACGGGTTTTGTTATCTGTCAAACGTTTTAAATCAAAAAAATCCCGCCCGCGGAAGATTTTTTCCGACGGACGGGAAAGCGATGCGAGCCGCAACTGTTTCGGCCGAAACCGACCCCGAAAAGACGCGCGTTAAGAAAATTGCACTCTTTCCGTTATAAATCAGATGATTTTGAGCTGTTTTAAAGCCGAAGCGATTTTTTCCGCGGCAAAAACCATCTGCTCTTCGGTATGCGTGGCGGTATAGCTTGTGCGGAGCAAGCTCATGCCGACGGGCGTCGCGGGGCTGACCACGGGGTTGACGTAAACGCCGTTGTCAAACAAAATTTTGCACGCTTCGAAAGTCTTTTTGTCGTCGTATGTATATACGGGAATGATGGGCGTTGTGCTTTCGATAATCTTAACGCCGCGTTTTTTGAGCTGCGCGCGCATAAAATCGGAAATATGCGCAAGCTTTTGCACCCGTTCGGGTTCGGCTTTCAAAATCTCCAGCGCTTCCCGCGCGCAGGCGACGGACGCGGGCGTGATGCTGGCACTGAAAATAAAGGGGCGCGAAACGTGCCGCACGTATTCGCAGATCTTTTTATTCGCCGCCATATATCCGCCGAGCGACGCAAGAGATTTGGAGAACGTGCCCATGTAAATGTCCACTTCGTCCTCGAGGTGAAAGTGCGACGCCGTTCCCCTGCCGCCTTCGCCCAGCACGCCCAGACCGTGCGCGTCGTCCACCATGACGCCCGCGCCGTATTTTTTTGCAAGGCGCACGATTTCGGGCAGCTTGCAAATCTCGCCGCTCATGGAAAACACGCCGTCCGTGACGATGAGCGCGCCCCCGACCGAAAGATCGAGCGAGGCGAGCTTGTTTTCCAGATCTTCCATATCGGAATGGTTATAGCGGAGCATTTTCGCAAAGGAAAGCCTGCACCCGTCGTAGATACTGGCGTGATTTTCCTTATCGCAAAGAATGGTATCCGTGCGCCCCGCGATGGCGCTGATGATGCCGAGATTCGACTGGAAACCCGTGGAAAAAGTAACGGCGTCTTCCTTATGTAAAAATTCCGCAAGTTCCTTTTCCAAAGCGACGTGCGTTTCCAGCGTGCCATTCAGAAAACGGCTGCCCGAACATCCGCTGCCGTACTTTTCCAACGCTTTCACGCCCGCTTCGATGACGCGTTTATCCGAGGTGAGCCCCAGATAATTGTTGCTGCCGATCATGAGGATTTTCTTTCCCTCCATTTCGACTTCGGTATCCTGCCGCGTGTTCAGCACATGAAAATACGGATATAACCCCCATTCTTTCGCGCGTGCGACATTATCCAGACGTTCGCATTTTTCGAATATTTTCATAATGACCTCCCATAAATGTAATAAAATTATATTACATTTTCCGAAAAATGGCAAATGTTTTGCGCACATTGCATTTTCCTTTACCGCGCGGAAAGGTTATCCTTCGTTGCCGGCGCGGCAGCGCGCCGGCAACGAAGGGAAAAAAACAATGCCGAACGCTTCGGATAACAATCGAAGCGAAGAGATTTGTCAGTTGAGAATATTCTTTTCCTTATCTTTTAAAAACCAGTTGACGGCCTTTTTGCCGTCCTCTCCGCCGTAGAGAACGTTTTTCAGGCGAATGTTTTCCACTTCCAGTTCGCCGAGGCGTTCGCGAAGATAGGCGTTTTCCTGTTTGAGCTTGTCGGTAACCCTGTCAAGCAGAGCGTTGATCTCGCTTTGCAGGCGTTTGAGCATGGTGTCGGGCACGATACGGGAATTGCTCCTGATCCCGATCGGATCGACGAATACGCCGCTTTCCGCACGGATTTCCGCCGCGATTTCGCCGACGAGCGGCTGTTTGTTTTTCAGAACGTTCCTGTATTTATTCTGATAGCGAAGGGCGGTCTTATCGTCTCCCGCAAGCTCCCCGATGATCCTGCGCGCGGACTTGCCGTCCTTTTTGCCGAGCAGGATCTTTTTGACAAGCTCGCGCTCCTCTTCTTCTTTAAATTCCGCGATCTTCTGTACGGAAACGGGCTTGCCGTTAAAGTATTTATCGGCAAACTCCTGATCTTCGCGGCTCTTTTTGGCTATGGCGTAATACATATTGCGCACCGTGCCCTTGCTTTTGCCCGTATCCGCGGCAAAACGCGCAAACACCTTGCTCAGCGAGGCATTCTGCCGATCCTTTAGATACTT
>CALVXL010000106.1 GCA_944369635.1 uncultured Clostridia bacterium | reverse complement strand
AACGCCGCTTGTTTCAAGCGGCGTTTTGCGGAGAAAAATCATGTCGATAGCCGAATTGCTAAAAACGTCGTACACCGCGTTTCATGCGGTGGAAAACGCGGAAAAAATTTTGAAAAAAAGCGGATTTGCAAAAATTCCGCGCGGGGAACAATTTTCTTTGAAAGAAGGCGGAAAGTATTACCTTGTCGATCGGGAAAGCGCGCTCGTCGCCTTTACGGTCGGGAATGTTGCGGAAAAGAATTTTTACTATAAATTCGTATGCTCGCACGCCGATTCGCCGTGCTATAAGATCAAGCATTGCGCGGAAAACATTTCGGGCAAATACTCCCGTTTGGAAGTGGAAAGCTACGGCGGCGGGATCTGGTATTCGTGGTTTGACAGAAAACTCCGTCTTGCGGGCAGGCTTATCGTCCGCAAGGGAGAAAAGGTTTACGCCCGCCTTTGCGTTTCCGAAGAAAATTTTGTCATTCCGTCGCTTGCCGTGCATATGAACCGCGAAGTCAATAAAAATTTCGCCGTCAATGTGCAAACCGATACGCAGCCGCTCTTTGCGCTCTCTTCCGCGGTCGGCGGGTTAAACGCCTTAATGAAAAAATTCCTCGCCGAAGGGGAAGAGCTCGTCGATTACGATCTTTATCTCGTCAGCGCGGAAGAACCCTTCGTTTCGGGCGCGCACGGAGAATTTCTGACCGCCGCGCGGGTGGACAACCTCGCCTGTGCGTTTTCTTCGGTGGAGGCGCTCGCCAATACAAAGCCGGGCGATGGGATAAACGTCTGCGCCGTGTTCGACAGCGAGGAGATCGGTTCGGAAACCAATCAGGGCGCGGGCAGCAATCTTTTGAAACGCACGGCCGAACGCATCGCGTTCGCGCTGGGAAAGAGCAAAGAGGACTTCTACGCCGCGCTCGAACGCTCGTTTGCCGTATCCGCGGATAACGCGCACGCCGCGCATCCCAACAAGGCGGAGCTTTCGCCTATCAATAAGGTTTACCTCGGGGACGGCGTCATCATCAAACATCACGCAAACAGAAATTACACGACGGACGGGTTTACCGCAGGGGTTTTCAAAACGTTGCTCGATAAAAACAATATCCGCCACGCCGACTTCCATATGCGATCGGATATGCCTTGCGGCGGTACGCTGGGAAAGATCAGTCTCGGCGAAATCTCCGTCGATACGCTCGACATCGGCATCGCGCAGCTCGCCATGCATTCCGCGGCGGAAACTTTCGCGCTTGAAGATTATGACGAAATGAAAAAAGCGCTTTCGGCGTTCTATGCATGCCGTCTGGAGTCTGTGGACGGGGAAGTTCTTTTAAAATAAAAAATAAGCCGCGGTGGCCGCTTTTTCGCGATTTACGAAAATTTTGCGGTATCCGCGGCGTTTTTTTAACGGCTCTTTTTGAATTTTTTAAGAATGGGAATGTTGAAATAGAAGATCAGCGCGATGAATGTGCCGATCACCCAGCCGATCGGCCAGGACCAGAACACGCCCGTCATTTGGAGAGACGGAGAAAGGATATAGGCGAACGCCACGCGCAGGATCAGGTCGGCAAACGTACTGATCATAAAGCCGATGTTTCCGCCGCAACCGCGCACCGTGCTGTCGGCGGCGATCTTCAGGTTGACCGCGATAAAGAAGGGTGCGGCGATCGTGACGAAATCTTTGCCGTAAGTTAAGGCGACGCTGCTGTTTTCTTCGAGGAACAGACCGACGATCGTGCCGCTGAAAAGGATGACGACGGCTGTCAAAATCAAAGAAATGACGGAGGAGATGACGAGTTCCGAAAGAAAGCCCGTTTTAATCCGTTTGATCTCGCCCGCGCCGAGGTTTTGAGAAGCATAGTTTGTCAGTCCCGTTCCGAGGGTGCAAAAACAGGTCGTGCAGAAGATGAGAATTTTGAACGCCGCCGTAAATCCCGCCATGGCGGATTCGCCGTAACCGTTTATGATGGATTGGATAAACAGGTTGCCCAATGAAACGAATCCGTTTTGAAGGACGACGGGCAGAGCCGCTATGCAGATCGCGCCGAGCAGTCGGAAGGAAAACACCGGTTTGGCGTACGATTCGCTTTCCGTTTCACGTTTATAAGCCGCGTGCGTCTTTTTCAGGCGGATAAACAAAAAGATCAGCGTGAGCACGCAGGCGACGTTTTGCGTAAGGAAAGTGGCCCAGGCAACGCCGCTCACGCCCCAGCCGCAGATCGCCGTAAATATGTAATCGAGTAAAATGTTTGCAAGCGACGAGGAAACGAGAAAGAAAAACGGCGTTTTCGAATCTCCCAGCGCGCTGTAAACGCCCGTCGCAAGGTTATAGAGGATAAGCGATGGCAACCCTGCGATATAGATGTTCAGATAAAGCACGCTTTCTTTCATTACGCTTTCGGGCGTGCGGAGCGCGCGCAGAATAGGGCTGCTCGATAAAAAGCCGGCGCCCATCAGCAAGACGCTCATCGTGAAAAAACCGATAAAGGAAGAAAGAATGCAGGAAAGCGTATTTTTCGTATCTTTTGCGCCGAAGTAGCGCGCGGTAAGAACCGCGCAGCCTGCGTTTGCGCCGAGCGCGACCGCCATTAATATATTGACGATAGACATGGATGCGCCCACTGCCGCAAGCGCGCTTTCTCCTGCAAATTTTCCCGCGATCACGGTATCCGCAATGGTATAAATCTGTTGGAAAACCGCGCTTCCGAGCAACGGCAGCGTATAAGCGAGCAGAATTTTCCAAGGCGTACCCACGGTAAGATCGGCGTTTCCCTTCTTCATATAAACCTCCGATAATCTGTAAACGAAAACATAATAGCACTACGCGCGCGCGAAGTAAAGCGATTGAAAATAAAAATTTTAAAAATACTTGAAGAAAAAATTGCCTTATTGTATAATATAAAAATGAAAGGAAAAACATACGAAAAAATACATCATATTCTACCGCCGATTTACGACGAAAACAGCCGCGTACTGATATTGGGCAGTCTGCCTTCGCCGAAATCGCGGGAAGTGATGATGTATTACGGAAATAAAAGCAACCGTTTTTGGAAAACGCTTTTCGCCATATTCGGGGAAAGCGCGGAAACCAACGAACAGAAAAAGGAATTTCTCCTGCGGCGGCACATCGCGCTTTGGGACGTCATCGAATCGTGCGATATCGTGGGGGCTTCGGACACCAGCATCAAAAACGCCGTGCCCAACGATTTTTCCCTCATCACTTCCGCGGCGGATATCCGCGCGGTGTTCACCACGGGAAAGACGGCGGCGGGGCTTTACGAAAAATTTACGGGTAAAAAGAGCATTTGCCTGCCGAGTCCCAGCGGGGCGAACTGCGCCGTGCCGTTTTCCGCGCTGGTGGAGCAATACAGAAAGATTACGGAATTTTTATGAAAAGAGAAGAAAGAAAAAAACGGCGGGAAGAAAAATACTTTTCCGTGCCGGTGTTCGAGCGGTTCGAAGTGGGGCTGTTTCTGAGCTTTACGGGCGGCGTGCTCGACGCGTATACCTACGTCGCGCGCGGCGGCGTGTTTGCCAACGCGCAAACGGCAAATATCATTTTGTTTGCGCTGAATTTATGCGAACTGCATTTTCTGAGCGCGCTCAAATACGTCGTACCCATCGTGTGCTTCGTGTTCGGCGTGCTGATCAGCGAATTCATTTTATCGCGGCAACTGCAAAAAGGGGCAAAGCTCGCAAACTATGTTACGCTTCTTGTCTTGGAAGCCGCGGTGTTGGTCGGCGTCGCGTTCATGCCCTTTGAAGAGGATTGGAACATGTTCGCAAACGCGGCGGTTTCCTTTGTCGCATCGGTGCAGTATTCCACGTTTCGAAAGATGGAAAACGTGCCGTTGGCAACGTCGTTTTGTACGGGCAACCTTCGCACGGCTTCGCAATATCTTTACCGCGCCGCAGCGGAAAAAAGCGCGGATAAATTCGCCGTATCCTTGAAATTTTTCGCAAATATTTTCTTTTTCGTACTCGGCGTTGCCGCGGGGTATTTCGTCACCGTAAATTTCCCGCTTTCTCCTTTGGTTGCGGGCGGAATACTTTTGCTTATCGGCGGATATATGATCGCGGCAAAGTCCGTCAAATATAAAAAATTGGCAAAAAAGCAGGCGGAAGAGGCGGAAAAATCGCAAACGCAGGCTTAAACGGTTGTCAAAACGCCCGTTTCATAGTAGAATAGAAAGGCTGAAAAAATTACGGAGAGTACAATGTTACAGGTAGTGGGCGTATCGCTGCAATTCGGCAGCAGAAAACTTTTTGAAGACGTAAACATAAAATTCACAAACGGCAACTGTTACGGCGTCATCGGCGCAAACGGCGCGGGGAAATCCACCTTTTTAAGGGTGCTTTCCGGCGAGCTTGAACCGAATAAAGGGGAAGTAATCCTCGGTAAAAACGAAAGAATGTCCGTTCTCATGCAAAATCAGAACGCGTACGATCACGAAACGGTGATTCGTACCGTCATGCTTGGGCATAAACGCCTTGTCGATATCATGGACGAAAAAGACGCGCTCTATATGAAGAGCGATTTTTCCGACGAAGACTGCGTAAAGGCGTCGGAGCTGGAAACGGAGTTTGCCGAACTCGGCGGCTGGGAGGCGGAGAGCGAGGCAGAAAAACTGCTCAACGAGCTGGAAATCCCGCAAGAAGATTTTTACGCGACAATGGGTTCGCTGGACGCCAAAAAGAAAGTTAAAATCCTGCTTGCGCAAGCGCTTTTCGGGAACCCGGACGTGCTTCTTTTGGACGAACCGACCAACAACCTCGACTTAAAGACGGTAAACTGGCTGGAAGATTATCTGCTGAACTTCGAAAACACCGTCATCATCGTTTCGCACAACCGTTATTTTTTGAATAAGGTGTGCACCCATATCTGCGACGTGGATTTCGGCAAGATCAATATTTTCTTCGGAAACTACGATTTCTGGTACAACACTTCGCAGCTGATCGCGCGTCAGATGAAGGAACAGAATAAAAAGCTGGAACAGCGCGCCAAGGAACTGCAGGACTTTATCGCCCGCTTTGCGGCGAACGCGTCCAAATCGCGGCAGGCGACTTCGCGTAAAAAAGAACTAGAAAAAATCACGTTGAACGACATTCAGCCGAGTTTGCGCAAATACCCTTATATCGACTTTAAATACGAACGGGAAATCGGCAACGATATTCTTTTTGTGGAAGAGCTCACGAAAAAAAGGTATTTTGAAAATTTATCCTTCATTGTGAAGAAAGGCGAAAAAATCGGTTTCGTGTGTGACAACAGCCGCGCGATCACCATGCTTTTCGATATTTTGACGGGAAAAGAAGAGGCAGATAGCGGCACGTATAAATGGGGCGGCACCATCAAGGTCGGCTATATGCCGGAAAATAATTCCGAGTATTTTGAAAATCACGACGAAAATCTGGTAGATTGGCTTTCGCAGTATTCGTACGATCATTATGAAGAATTCGTGCGCGGCTGGCTGGGCAGAATGCTGTTTTCGGGCGAGGAAACGCAAAAGAGCGTGAAAGTTCTGTCCGGCGGAGAAAAGGTCAGGTGTATGCTTGCAAAAACCATGCTCGAGGGCGGCAATTTCCTCATCTTCGACGAGCCGACCAACCACCTCGATCTGGAATCGATCACGGCGCTCAACAACGGCATGAGCAATTTTAAGGGTTGCATGCTATTTACCTCGCACGACCGCGAGCTGATGAACACCGTCGCCAACCGTATCATTGAAATCGATAAGACGAAAACTTTCGACAAACTCGTCAATTACGACGAATATCTGCATCTGACGAAAGGACTGTAAAATAAGGAGGGAAATGATGAAAAACATAAAGAAAACGGAAAAGATATGGAGCGTGTGCAACACGCTGTATTTCGCCGTTTGCCTGGCGCTCAGCGTCTACATGGTCGTTGGGGGCTATCGGGTGCTCGGTTCGCTGGCGCAGCAGGGCAACGTCGGCGCGGCGTTCGGTTCGATTGCCGTTGCCGTGGCGATTGCGCTCGGGTACATCGCGTCCGCGATCAGCGTTATTCTGCTGGCGGTATCCGCGGTGTTCTGTATTTTGTCGATGAAGCGGAAAAAAACGGTGCTTAAGGGCGCGGGCGCGTTTGCTTTCGGAATTGTCAAAGTCGTCTTGTGTATTCTGTTTGCGGTTTCCATGTTGAACGGGAGCTGGGGCATGCTCGCGGCGGTCATCGTTACCGTTGCGGCGGCGGTACTGGATTTCATTTGCTTCGGAGCGGTTACTAAAAGCAGAAAGGCAGGCGAGGAAATCAAGGACGAAGGAAAGGAGTCCGAAAATTAATTTGCGGCTTTTTATGCGAAAAGTACTTTAGGCAGAACCGCCGTGCCGTACAAAAATTTAAAATGAAAATCTTTTGAAAAAACGGTTGACAAAAAGCGCATTCGGCGTTACAATAAAACCGTAAATAAAAAAGTCCTTCCGTGACTGACGGAAAAAGCGGTTTACCGCAAGGGAGCGAAGGGACGTAAAGCCGACCGTCTGGGCAGTTTCGAATTTTCGGAACTGCCCTTTTGATGTATAACGAAATCCACACGCTGAGCGTGTGGTCAGTAAAAAGCGGAAGCGTTGCAAATAAAAACCTCCGGTGTTAGAATAGTTGTGGCTGTCAACCGCAAACGAAAACTAACACAGGAGGAATCC
>CALVXL010000105.1 GCA_944369635.1 uncultured Clostridia bacterium | reverse complement strand
GTACCGAGCTGTGCTCCTGCAAGTTGTGACCTTCGCCGGGGATGTACACGACACCTTCCTGCTTGTTGGTCAAACGCACTCTCGCAATCTTTCTCAAAGCCGAGTTAGGTTTTTTCGGCGTCGTCGTGGTGACCGAAAGGCACACGCCGCGCTTTTGGGGACAACCTTCCATGATAGGCGTCTTGGACTTGTACGCCCTCTGCTCTCTGCCTTGTCTGATTAACTGGTTGATTGTTGGCATTTGTTAACCTCCTTAAAGTTTCGGATATTCAAAAAACGGGATCGCCCGTTTAAAGAAGCTTGTTTTTTCGGCGGTTTTGTAAGCCGCCATCGATTATTTTACCATTTATTGCGGACGAAGTCAAACGAAATACAAAATATTTCGCTTTTTCACGGTTTTCCGCTCGGTTTTTTGCTGTTTTATCTTATCATTCCGCGGCGTCTTATCATGACGCCGCGGAACCTACGTTATTGCTTGTTTTCTTCCGCAGCCGCAACGTTGACGATCTGCGGGGAAAGATTTTTATAATCGTTGATGCCCGTTCCCGCGGGAATGAGTTTACCGATGATGACGTTTTCCTTAAGGCCGATCAGCGGATCGATCTTGTTCTTGATCGCCGCTTCCGTCAGCACGCGCGCCGTTTCCTGGAAGGACGCCGCCGAAAGGAAGCTTTCCGTTGCCAGCGCGGCCTTGGTGATACCGAGAAGCGTTCTCTTGCCCGTTGCGGGACGTTTGCCCTCTTCGAGCGCTTTGAGGTTTTCCTCCTCGAAGCGGAACAGATCGAGTTTTTCGCCCGGCAGGATATCGGTGTCGCCGGGGTTTTCCACCTGCACTTTTTTGAGCATCTGCCGCACGATGATTTCAACGTGTTTGTCGTTGATATCGACGCCTTGCGAGCGGTAAACGGTCTGAATTTCTCTTAAAATATAATCCTGAACGCCCTTGACGCCCTGCGTTTTCAGAATATCCTGCGGATATACCGAACCGTTTGTCAGAATCGTACCCGGTTCCACCCTGTCGCCGTTCTTGACCAAAACGCCGTAGCCGAAGGAAATGGTGTAGTCCTTGACGGAGCCGTCGTCGCAGTTGACCACGACGTGAATGAGTTTGTCCTTTTCCTCCACCATCGCGATGCCGCTGACTTCGCACACGATCGCCGCGTGCTTGGGACGGCGGGCTTCGAAGAGCTCTTCGACTCTCGGAAGACCTTGCGTGATGTCGCCCGTGCTGGCGATACCGCCGGTATGGAAGGTTCTCATCGTAAGCTGCGTGCCCGGTTCGCCGATGGACTGCGCGGCAATGATACCGACCGCTTCGCCCTTGTTGACGGGCAGCCCGTTCGCCATATTCTTGCCGTAGCACTTCGCGCAGACGCCGTGCTTGGACTTACAGGTGAACACGCTTCTGATTTCCACTTCTTCGATGCCGGCTTTGACGATGGCTTTCGCCTGATCTTCGGAAATCATGGTGTCCGCCTTGACGATGACTTCGCCCGTTGCGGGATTGACCACGTCGCCAACGACGAATCTGCCGATGAGGCGGTCTTCCAGACTTTCGATGATTTCGCCCTGTCCGCCCTTGATTGCGGATACCTTGATTCCCTTGGGTTTTTCGCCGAGTTCCGCAAAGCAGTCGTCCTCGCGGACGATGACTTCGTGCGAAACGTCGACAAGGCGCCTCGTCAGATAACCGGAGTCTGCCGTCTTCAACGCGGTATCGGCAAGACCTTTCCGTCCGCCGTGCGAGGAAATGAAGTATTCCAGAACCGTAAGCCCTTCACGGAAGCAGGACTTGACGGGGATTTCGATCGTTTTGCCGTTCGGGTCGGTCATCAGACCGCGCATGCCCGCCAGCTGTTTGATCTGGTCGATGGAGCCACGCGCGCCGGAGTCCGCCATCATCCAGATGGGGTTGAATTTTTCAAGCGTGTTTTTCAGTTTTTCCGTTACGTCGTCCGTCGCTTTTTTCCATACGGAAACGACCTTTTTATATCTTTCGTCGTCGGTAATACGGCCTCTTTTGAAGAGCTTTTCGATGTTGAGGACCTTTTCTTCCGCATCGCGCAGAATGGCTTCCTTGTCGGTCGGCATCTTCATATCGAAAACGCTGGTCGTCAGCGCGCCGATGGTGGAATATTTATAGCCGAGCGCCTTGATATTGTCCAGAACTTCCGCACAGGACTTGCTGCCGTGCGTCTTAAAGCACGCGTCGACGATTTTGGAAAGCTGTTTCTTGCCCACGGGGCCGCCCTTGCTGAGGGAATCCTCGTAGCCGATCTCGTATTTCAGATAGTCCTCGTCGGTTTCTCTCTTCTGGAACCCGATGTCCTGCGGGATCTTTTCGTTGAAAATGATCTTGCCGACGGTGATCTTGGTTCTGCCCGTAACGGTTGCCGCGCCCTCTTCGGTCTTTACGCGCTTGACGTTTTCGGGGAGTTTCACCGTTCTTCTGACGTAAATTTCATCCTGCAGCTTGATGTTGCCCGTCTGATACGCCATGATCGCCTCTTCTTCCGAAGAATACACGGGCGCGACGTACAATTCGCCGTCTTCGCTCTCCCTGCCGAAAGAATCGTACTTTTTCCCTTCTTCGCGCTTGACGATGGTCAAGTAATACGAACCTAAGACCATATCCTGCGTCGGGGACATGACGGGCTTGCCGTCGGAAAGTTTTAAGATGTTATTGGATGCGAGCATCAAAAACCGGGCTTCCGCCTGCGCCTCGATGGACAAAGGTACGTGTACCGCCATCTGGTCGCCGTCGAAGTCGGCGTTGAACGCGCCGCAGACAAGCGGATGCAGTTTGATGGCGCGCCCTTCGATGAGGACGGGCTCGAACGCCTGAATGGAAAGTCTGTGCAGCGTAGGCGCACGGTTGAGCATGACGGGGTGGTCTTTGATGACCTCCTCCAGCACGTCCCAGACCACGGGCTTTGCGCGTTCCACCGTTCTCTTGGCGTTTTTAATGTTGTGGCAGATGTTCTTTTCCACCAGCTTTTTCATCACGAACGGCTTAAAGAGTTCGATGGCCATTTCCTTAGGCAGACCGCACTGATAGAGTTTCAGTTCCGGTCCTACGACGATAACCGAACGTCCGGAATAGTCCACGCGCTTGCCGAGGAGGTTCTGTCTGAAACGTCCCTGCTTGCCGCGGAGCAAGCCCGAAATGGACTTCAAATCGCGGTTGCCCGCGCCGCTGACGGCCTTGCCGCGGCGGCCGTTATCGATGAGCGCGTCCACAGCCTCCTGCAACATCCTCTTTTCGTTTCTGATGATGATTTCGGGTGCGCCGAGTTCCATCAGTTTTTTCAAACGGTTGTTGCGGTTGATCACGCGCCTGTATAAATCATTTAAATCACTCGTGGCAAATCTGCCGCCGTCGAGCTGTACCATCGGGCGCAGTTCCGGCGGAATGACCGGCAGAACGTCCAAGATCATCCATTCGGGACGGTTGCCGCTCTTTCTGAAAGCTTCGATGATCTCGATGCGCTTCACCGCGCGAAGGCGCTTTTGCCCCGAAGAATTTTCCTCGATGACCTTTTTGAGTTCCGCACTCTCCTTGTCGAGATCGACCGCCATCAAAAGTTCTTTGATGGCTTCCGCGCCCATGCCCGTTTTAAACGAACCGACACCGTACTGCTCTTCCTTTTCCATCTTTTCGCGGTCGGTGATGACCTGTTTGAGCGTAAGATCGGTATTGCCCGGATCGAGCACCACGTGGCAGGCGAAATACAACACCTGTTCGAGGGCTTTGGGGCTCATGTCGAGCATGAGGGCGATGCGCGACGGCACGCCTTTGAAATACCAGATATGCGATACGGGCGCGGCGAGTTCGATGTGACCCATACGGTCGCGACGGACCTTGCTCTTGGTCACTTCCACGCCGCACTTGTCGCAGATGACGCCCTTGTATCTGATGCGCTTATATTTTCCGCAATGGCATTCCCAGTCCTTGGTCGGTCCGAAAATCCTTTCGCAGAACAGACCGCCGATTTCAGGCTTCTGGGTGCGGTAGTTGATGGTTTCGGGCTTGGTTACTTCGCCGTACGACCATTCCCTTATTTTTTCGGGAGAAGCCACTCCTATCTGAATCGAATCGAAATTGTTAAGTTCAAACATTTACGCCGCCTCCCTTTTAATTATTGTCGTCATCGTCTTCGAAAAGATCGTCGCCGAAATCGTCCGCAAAGTCGTCGTCGGGTACGGTGGTATCCAACGCGTCGTCTTCGTCGTCGAACAATTCTTTGGAGTTGAATTCGAAGTCGTCGTCGCCGTCAAAGTCGATATCGTCGAAGTCGTCGGAATTATCGTCCTCGTCGATACGAACTTCTTCAAAGTCCTCTCTTTCACGCACGTGCGGGGTATCGTCCTCGCTGTCGATAAGGTCTTTGATGGCGAGTTCTTCCTTGTTTTCGGTAAGCACCTTCATGTCGAGCGCGAGGGACTGCAATTCCTTTAAGAGCACTTTGAAAGATTCCGGAATGCCCGGTTCGGAAATGCTGTTGCCCTTGACGATGGACTCGTAGGTCTTGACGCGCCCCACCACGTCGTCCGACTTGACGGTGAGGATTTCCTGCAACACGTGCGCCGCGCCGTACGCTTCCAGCGCCCAGACTTCCATTTCTCCGAAACGCTGTCCGCCGAACTGCGCTTTACCGCCGAGCGGCTGCTGCGTGACGAGGGAATACGGACCCGTGGAACGCGCGTGAATCTTATCGTCGACAAGGTGAATCAGTTTGATCATATACATCTGCCCGACCGTGACGCGGTTGTCGAACGGTTCGCCCGTTCTGCCGTCGTAAAGCTGGATCTTGCCGTCCACTTCTCCGTCGGGGTTGACGAAATTATTTTCTTTCAGAAGCTCGCGGATATCCTTTTCCGACGCGCCGTCGAACACGGGCGTGGCGATCTTCCAGCCGAGCTGTTTGCAGACGAGGCCGAGGTGAACTTCCAGCACCTGACCGATGTTCATACGGGAAGGAACGCCGAGGGGGTTGAGCACGATCTGCAGCGGCGTGCCGTCCGCCATGAACGGCATATCGCATTCGGGCAGAATTCTCGAAACGACGCCCTTGTTTCCGTGACGGCCCGCCATCTTATCGCCGATGGAGATCTTTCTCTTCTGCGCGATGTACACGCGGACGAGCTTATTGACTCCCGGCGGGAGTTCGTCCTTATTCGCACGCGTGAAGATCTTCACGTCTACGACGATACCGCCTTCTCCGTGCGGCACTTTGAGGGACGTATCCCTTACTTCTCTCGCCTTTTCGCCGAAGATCGCGCGGAGCAATCTTTCCTCCGGCGTCAGTTCGGTTTCGCCCTTCGGCGTCACTTTGCCGACGAGGATATCGCCGGAATTGACTTCCGCGCCGATGCGGACGATACCGTCCTCGTCGAGGTCTTTCAACGCGTCTTCGCCGACGTTCGGAATGTCGCGGGTGATCTCCTCTTCGCCGAGTTTAGTGTCGCGCGCTTCCGTTTCGTGTTCTTCGATGTGAATGGTGGTAAAGACGTCGTTTCTCACGAGTTCTTCCGAAAGGAGGATAGCGTCTTCGTAGTTATAACCTTCCCACGACATGAAGCCGATGAGAATGTTGCGGCCGAGCGCGAGCTCGCCGTTCGCCGTGGACGGACCGTCCGCAAGGACCTGTCCCTTTTCCACGCGCTCGCCCTTGTTGACGATGGGGCGCTGATTGAGGCACGTTCCCTGGTTGGAACGTTCGAATTTTTTCAGTTTATATACGCGGTTATATCCGTTGTCTTCCGTAACGGTGATCTCGTCGCCCGCGACGGCGGTGACCACGCCGCCTTCCTTGGCGATAACCATGACGCCGGAGTCGTACGCAATCCTGCCTTCGATACCCGTCGCGACGATGGCGTTTTCGGGCTTGAGCAGAGGAACCGCCTGCCGCTGCATGTTGGAACCCATGAGCGCACGGTTGGTATCGTCGTTTTCCAAAAACGGAATGAGCGCCGTCGCAACGGAAATGAGCTGTTTCGGCGAAACGTCCATGTAGTCGATCATTTCGCGCGGCTCTTCGGTGATGTCCTCCTTATGGCGGCAGGATACGCGCTCGTTGACGAAATGCCCTTCTTCGTCGAGGGGTTCGTTGGCCTGCGCCACGATATAGTTGTCTTCCTCGTCGGCGGTGAGGTAATCGACGATGTCAGTAACGACGCCGCGTTCCTTATCCACCCTTCTGTACGGGGATTCGATAAATCCGAATTCGTTGACTTTCGCATACGTGGAAAGCGAGGAAATCAGACCGATGTTCTGACCTTCGGGGGTTTCGATCGGGCACATGCGTCCGTAGTGCGAGTGGTGTACGTCGCGGACTTCGAACGTCGCCCGATCGCGGTTCAGACCGCCCGGCCCGAGTGCGGAAAGCTTTCTCTTGTGCGTGAGTTCCGCGATGGGGTTGGTCTGATCCATGAACTGCGAAAGCTGGGAAGATCCGAAAAATTCCTTGATCGCCGCGCTGACGGGACGGACGTTGATCAGCCCGCCGGGCGACACTTCTTTGGGATCCTGCGTCGCCATGCGCTCCTTGATGACTCTTTCGAGCCTTGCGATACCGATGCGGAACTGGTTCTGCAACAGTTCGCCCACGCTGCGCACGCGGCGGTTGCCGAGGTGGTCGATGTTGTCCACTTCCCCGATGTTCTCGTTCAGATCGAGGTTGAGCGAAACGGTGGCGACGATGTCATCTACCGTAATGTGTTTATGATTGAGCTTGTCGATGACGGGGCGGACGAGCTTTCTCTTTTCCGCGTCGAGTTCGACGTTGCCCGATTTCAAAATTTCGAAAAGCGCTTTGACGGCCTGCACGAACTTCACGCGGATTTCCTTACGCTTTTCTTCGTTCTTCTTGTCCTCGGGTTTTTCTTCCGCCTTATCGACAACCTCTTTTTCTTCCAGATAGAATACTTCGTTGATACGCTCTTTGAGTTTTTCCGCTATGTCTTCCGCGCTTTCCGTAGCCGTCATGGCATAGATCTCGCGCGCAAATTTCACCGTGGGATAATAAACCGTGTCGAGCAGTCCGAGCTTTTTATGATCCGCGCCGGCAAATTCTTCCACCGAAGCAAAGTCCACCACGTTGTTTGCGATGACCTTGTGTTTTCTGCCTTCCGCGCCGACGATGTAAACTTCGTTCACGCCCGCGTTCTGGATTTTGACGGCAAGGGCCTTGTCCACAACGGTTCCCTTTTCCGCCAGAACTTCGCCGAATTCGTCGGCAACCGTTTCCGCCAGCGTGCAGCCGACGATCCTTGCCGAAAGGCGCAATCTCTTGTTGAATTTATATCTGCCGACCTTGGCGAGATCGTATCTTCTCGGATCGAAGAACAAATTTCTCAGGTGCTGTTTGACGGCGTCCTCGGTGGGCACTTCGCCGGGACGCAGACGGCGGTACAGTTCGTAAAGACCGTCGCTTTCCGATTTCGCGGTATCCTTTTCCACCGTCGCCGTGATCATCGGGTTATTGTCGAAGAGCAAATTCAGCGCTTCGTCGCTGCCGAAACCGAGCGCGCGCAAAAGCACCGTGGCGGTGAGCTTTCTCGTCCTGTCCACGTGCACCCAAAGGACGTCCGAAGCGTCCTGTTCGAATTCCAGCCACGCGCCTCTGTTGGGGATGACGGTGGTGTCGTATATCTTTTTGCCGGACTTGTCCACGGACTTGCCGTTGTAAACGCCCGGACTTCTGACGAGCTGTGATACGATGACGCGTTCCGCACCGTTGATGATAAACGAACCGTTGTCCGTCATCAGCGGCAGATCGCCCATAAATACTTCCTGATCGATGACCTCGTCCGTCACTTTATTGACAAGACGGACCTTGACCCTGAGCGGCAGCGCGAACGTGGCGTCCCTGTCGCGGCACTCCTTTTCGTCGTATTTGGGCGAACCGGATAAAGTGTGATCGAGAAAATACAGTTCAAAGTGGTCGGAATAGTCGGTAATCGGCGAAAAATCTTCCAATACCTCGCTGATTCCCTCTTTGATAAAGTTGTCGTAAGAATCTTTCTGAATTTCGACAAGATACGGGATATCGATGGCTTCCTTGATCTTGCTGAAACTCTTTCTCTTGACCTTACCGCACTGAACTTCTCTGAGATTACGTGTCATCAACAACACACTCCTTAAAAAATTTTTTAAATTGTGCTTGACAGGTTGAATAAAATCACAAAATGGTGTATAATCTGATCATAAAATGATTTTTTCAGAAATTACCTGATAATTTCGGCTGTTTATCCGTTCCCCCGAATACGCGGATTTGCGGAAAATAGCGACAATAATCGATAATAACCTATCATAATGCATTATACTACTATAAACGGTTTGTCAAAATTAGTCAAGCGAATTTTAGCAAAAAGTAAAAAAAACCAAAAACAAGGCAGAAAAATCATGAGAATCGACAAATTTTTAAAAGTATCGCGCATCCTGAAACGCCGCACGCTCGCCGCAGAAGCCTGCGACGGAAACCGCGTTTCGGTCAACGGCAAAGAAGTCAAACCCGCTTACCGGCTGAAAATCGGCGACGTGGTGGAAATCCGCTTTGCGAGCGGCAGATTGAAATTCCGCGTGCTTTCCTTAAAAGAAACGGTAAAGAAGGACGAAGCGGCGTCCCTTTACGAAATGGTGGAAGAATGATCGGCGCGATCATCGCCGCGGCGGGCAAAGGCACGCGCGCGGGCTTTGAAAAGAACAAGCTTCTCATGCCCCTCTCGGATAAAACCGTTCTGGAGCAGACAGTTCAAACCTTTACGGAAAGCGGGCTGTTTGAAGAAATCGTCCTCGTCGTATCCGCCGAAGACGAAGAAATTCTCAAAAAGCTCTTCCCCGCGCTCAAAATCGTGCGCGGCGGAAGCAGCCGAACGCAATCGGTCAGAAACGGGCTGCTCGCTTCCTCGGCGGAAATCGTGCTCGTGCACGACGGCGCGCGCCCGTACGTAACAAAAGAAATCCTTCTTGATTGCATCGAAAACGTAAAAAAATACGGGAGCGGCGTTGCGGCCTGTCGGGCGACGGACACCGTTGCGCGCGCCGAAAACGGAAATATAACGCAAGTTTACGGCAAGGAAAACGTTTATATGCTACAAACGCCGCAGGGCTTTTACCGCGAAGAGCTGCTTCAAGCGTACGAAAACGCATCGGGCGAATATCCCGACGAAAGTTCCGTTTTCGCGGCGGCGGGAAAAACGCCGCACCTGAGCAAAGGTTCGCCTCAGAACCGCAAACTCACATTCAAGGAGGATTTTTCCGTTCCCTTCCGCACGGGCAACGGATATGACACCCACCGCCTGGAAACGGGCAGGGATCTGGTCCTCTGCGGCATAAAGATTCCTTTTGAAAAGGGCTTGCTCGGTCACAGCGACGCCGACGCGCCGCTGCATGCGCTGATGGACGCCCTTCTTTCCGCGGCGGGACTGCGCGACATAGGCTTTTACTTCCCCGACACCGACCAAACTTACAAAGGCGCAAACAGCGTCGAACTTTTGCGCAAAACGCTCGGTTTCGTCAAAGAGCAAGGTTACAAACCCGAAAACGTCAGCATTACCGTACTTGCACAGCGCCCGAAGCTTGCTCCCTACATAGACGAAATGCGCCAAAATCTTGCAAACGTTCTCTCTATTCCCGTATCATCCGTGGGCATAAGTGCGACGACAACGGAAAAACTCGGCTTCGTCGGGCGGGAAGAAGGCATCGCTTCTTACGCTTCGGTTTTGCTTAAAAAAGACAGTAAAACACTGTAAATTTAACGGAAAACGAACCGGAAATTTCAGCTTAATTAAAAATTTTATGTCAAAAAATTTAAAATTTTTATGAAAAAGAGGTGTAAAATCCGCGCAAAATTTTCAAAAATGTGATATGATATGTTACGGTTATGAACACAATCATCATTTTAAGCCGTTTCGGACCTGGATTAAATGTTATTTTGCCGGAAATTGCGGTGTTTTTTTATGGTGAGTGAAAAAAAGTTTTTACCGAAACGACAAAAAACGGTTTTTTGTGTGCAAAAGAAAAATTTTTAGGGTAAAGGTAAAGAATTATGTTTGGCAACAATTTGAAGAATTTACGTAACGAAGCACAAATCAACCAGAAAAATCTCGCTGCGCAATTCAACGTGACGCAGGCGACCATCAGCAGCTGGGAAAACGGCAGAACCGCGCCTTCTTTCGATCAGCTGATCGAAATCGCCGATTACTTCGATGTCTCCGTGGATTATCTGATCGGGCGCATGAATATCGACAACAACTATGTCTATTCCCCCGCGAAAAACATCGCCGATATTTTAGAGCTCTTACAGCAGACCGACTGCAACGAACGCGAAATGATTTTCAAACTGCTGAAGGAATATCTTAAAACAAAGAAGAATCAGCAGGCAAACAAGCAGTAATCAAAATCGATTTCAATTCACGCGTGGTTTTTCTCGCGCGGCTATAAACGCGGCTTTTACGGCTTACGGGATCGCTCCGTAAGCCGTTTTTATTATTCTGCGCCATGTAAAAATCCGCAATAAAAAAAGAAGGACCTTTGCGCTCCGTCCTTTCGGTTTGTTGCGCTCAGCCCCTCTTTTTTATTTTATTTTTATTTTGTTTTTTTGCCTTGCGCCGCCGCAAGGAGTTTTTTATATTCGGCGGTCGGTTTGCCGTTGTAAACTACATTACTTAAAATTTTAGATACGTAATCGTCTATAATTCCATTCAATCCCGTCAACGTCCTTTGCGCCGCAAACATAGCTTCGTCATAAGCTTCAACGCAAGCTTCGCACTTCATTTTATTCAACTTTTCGCAAAACATTTTGCACAGGTTTTCGCCATAATTGTTAAGCGCTAAAACCTTTCCGTTCCGCTTCATTGTATTTTTAAATTCTTTCAAATACATCTTTTTTGATAAAGAATTCCAGTCCTGCTCTTTCATAAACGCCTTAACGGCCTTTATCGCGTTTTTTGCGTTTTTCCCTCCTGCCGCAACGACACTCCAACCGCTGCCGAGCGGCTCTTTCAGTTGTTCGATTTTCTCGTCGTACTCCCGTTTCCGCAGCTCTTCTTCTTTTTGCTCTTTCCCTAAACGAACTGCCTCATCGCGTTTCTGCCGACGGACACGTTCCTCCTCTTCCTTACGGCGTTTTTCTTTCTTCGCTTTGATTTCAGCAACGAGTTGTTCGTTCAGCTGAAAGGTCAAGGTGTACTTTGTCCCCGCCGAATCCCCCAAAAAACCTTCAATAATGCCGGATTCGGCGATTTCGTTGACAAGCTCGTACCCCTGTGCGCGCATTTCCTCGATGAGCTGTATCTTTTTGCGGCCGACTTCCGTGTTTTTGCCCTGCACGGTTTTGGTCACTATGCTTCCGCCCGTTTCCAAAGTTTCCTTTAATTCACTGAAAAAACTCATTTTTTATCTCCCGCTGTTGCCTAAATTATTTATAATTATTTATAATTATAATATTTATGTTTCAGATAAGTCAACACTTTTCCGCATAACGCAGAAAAAAGGCATAAAAAAATACGGGCGATCCCGTCCGTATTTTTCACTGTTTTATTTTTCGCCGGATAAATTTATTATCGGCTTACACGCAACCCTGCGCTTTCATAGCTTCCGCGACTTTCAAGAAGCCCGCAATGTTCGCGCCAGCCATATAGTTGCCGGGCATTCCGTATTCTTTAGACGCTTCGTCACAGGCTTTGAAGATGCTCTTCATGATGCCGTGCAGTTTTTCGTCCACTTCTTCAAACGTCCAGGAAAGGCGCATGCTGTTCTGGCACATTTCGAGACCGCTGGTCGCCACGCCGCCGGCGTTTGCCGCTTTTGCCGGGCCGTAAAGCATGTTATTCGCGAAATACACATCGATCGCTTCGGGCGTAGAGGGCATGTTCGCGCCTTCGGAAACCACTTTGCAACCGTTTGCCGCGAGGATTTCCGCGCTTTCCTTATCGATTTCGTTCTGCGTGGCGCAGGGCAACGCGATGTCGCATTTTACCGTCCACACGCCTTTGCAGCCCTCCACGTATTTTGCTTCGGGGTGATATTTCACATATTCTTTGATTCTCTTTCTTTCCACTTCCTTGATCTGTTTCACGCAGGCGACATCGATGCCGTTTTCATCGTAAATATAGCCGTTGGAATCGGAAACGGTAACGACTTTCGCGCCGAGTTCGGTCGCTTTTTCGGTAGCATAGATCGCCACGTTGCCCGAACCGGAAACGACCACAGTTTTGCCCTTGAAAGAAGAACCGTTCGCTTTGAGCATTTCTTCGGTGAAGTAGCAAAGCCCGTAACCCGTGGCTTCCGTCCTTGCAAGCGACCCGCCGTACGTCAGCCCTTTGCCCGTCAGCACGCCGGTGAACTCGTTTCTGAGCCTTTTATACTGTCCGAACATATAGCCGATTTCCCGCGCGCCCGGGCCGATATCTCCTGCGGGAACGTCCAGATCCGCGCCGATATGCTTGGAGAGCTCGGTCATGAAACTCTGGCAAAAACGCATGATCTCGCCATCGGATTTGCCCTTGGGATCAAAGTCCGAACCGCCTTTTGCGCCGCCCATGGGAAGCGTTGTCAGGCTGTTTTTGAAAACCTGCTCGAATCCGAGGAATTTAATGATGCCGAGATAGACGGACGGATGCAACCTGATGCCGCCTTTATACGGCCCGATCGCGGAATTGAACTGCACGCGGAATCCCCTGTTGACCTGCACTTTGCCGTTATCGTCCACCCAGGGCACCCTGAACATGATCTGCCTTTCGGGTTCGACCAGTCTTTCCAGTACGCCCGCATCTACGAGATCCTGTCTTTTTTCCACTACGGGTTCGAGGGTCATGAGAACTTCGGTTACCGCCTGAATAAACTCGGGCTCGCCCTGATTTCTCTTTTCCACTCTTGCCAAAAGCTCTTTAAGGTAAGCGTTTTTGATTGCCATATGTAAAAGTTCTCCTTTTAATATTCCGTTATACTTTAATATTTTAACATAATTCGCTCCGTTTGACAACTTTACGAGCGCGGTTTTCTTTTCAGAAAAGAAAAAATATTTTATATAATGCATAACTTGCCCTTATACTTTGCATAAAATAAGGTTATGCATCGAATCATTTAAAAAATACAGGAAACATCGATTCCGCAATCGAACCGTTTTATTTCGCGCGCAAGCTTGAAATCCGATCGGCATTATGCTATAATATAAAAAAGGAAAATATAAGGAAAATATGAAAACCATCGATAAACCCGTAAAGAAAAGTCAGGTCAAGCGCTTTGACTTTCTGAAAAAAGCAAATTATTTTTCACCTATGCGACATATCGCAAGGCTGGTGGCGGCAATCAAGCTCAGGGGCGCGGACATTACCATAAAACGCGTCAACATGGAAGGCTTAAAACCGCCTTATTTCATCCTTGCAAATCACGCTTCCGTATTCGATATGGCGATGAGCATGGTCATCAACTACCCCCACCGCACGTATAACGTCGTCGCGCTGGACGGATTATATGACTTCGGCGAAAAACTGATGCGCAGCATCGGCACCATCGCGAAGCGCAAGTTCATCAAGGACCTTGCGCTGCTCAAAAACATGAAATACGTCGTCAATAACCGCAAGGACGCGATTCTGATGATGTACCCGGAAGCGAAATATTCCCTGCAGGGAGCTACTTCGTATCTGCCGCCTTCGCTCGGAAAACTGGCAAAATTTCTGGGCGTGCCTTTGGTGATATGCAATCTGCGCGGGTGCTACGTGAACGCCCCGCAATGGCATAAGATCTACAACAAAAACCCGCGTCTGGAAGCTGTCGTCACGCAGGTAGCGACCGCCGAAGAGGTAAAAAACCTTTCCGAAAGCGAATTACAGGACCGCATTGTCAAAAATTTCGCATACGACGACTTCACCTGGCAGAAGGAAAACAACGTGATCATCGACCGCCCGTATCGCGCAACGGGGCTGAACCGTATTCTTTACAAATGTCCTCACTGCGGCACGGCGCATCGGATGCTGGGCGAAGGCACTCAGCTGAAATGCCTGGCGTGTGGAAAGGTTTGGGAAATGACGCCCCTCGGCGAACTGAAAGCGTTGTCCGGCGAAACGGAATTTTCACATATCCCCGACTGGTTCGATTGGGAAAAAGCCGACGTGGAACGGCGCGTAAAGGAAGGTACATACCGTTTCGAAGACGAGGTACGCGTCAAGACCATGCCCAACGCGCAACATATGTACCGTCACCCGAACGGAAGGCTGATTCACGACAATACGGGATTTACCTTTATCGGGCACGTTTACGACGAGGACGTGAATCTGCACTTCGATTCCAAGGTGCAAGACGGCGTGCATATCGAATTTCCCATCAAAAACAACGATTATACCGATAGCGTGATTTTATACACGCTGGAAGAAAGCTATTATCTGATGCCCGTACACGCGCGCGACGTCATTACCGAAATTTCGCTGGCGACCGACGCCATCTACGCGCTCAGAAACGGAAAATTATAAGCGTTAAACAAAATTTTTCAGCTTTGCGCCGCGCAAAAATTTGCGCGGCGCTTTTCTTTGCAAAAAAAAGACGTTTGCCATGGCAAACGTCCTGTACGGTAAAATTTGAGCGCATTCAGAAAAGCTGCAAGATATCGACCAGCACGGCAAACCCGATAAGGAATACGAAACCGCAAAAATGAATTGCCGCTTCCACTTTCCGGTTCATCGGCTTTTTCCTGATCCATTCGATGATCGTAAACACAACCCGACTGCCGTCGAGCGCGGGGATGGGCAAAAGATTGAATACCGCCAGGTTTACGCCGATAAACGACGCCATCATCAGAAGATAGTTTAAGCCGCCCACGCGGATTGCGGAAGCCGTAACGCTGACCGTAGTGACCGTTCCTCCGAGAGAAGATATACCGAGTTTTCCCGTAAACAGCTGCCCGAGCACGGTAAAGATCGTGCCGGCAACGCGGAAAGAGTATTCAAAACCGTTGCCGATCGTCGGGAAAAACCCCTGCCGCACGTTGGTTGCGGAAAGGCTCCTCAACCCCAGCGCGAGGAGGAGCGCTTCGGTATCTTCTATATTCGTAAATTCGCCGTTCCTGTGCAGTCTTAAGTTGAGTTCGGTCCTTTCACCGTCGCGCAGAACAGTGATCGGGACCATGTCGCCCGCCTGTTTATCGTCGATCGCGCGCATTAGATCGGTCGCAAGATAGACCCTGCGCCCGTTCATCGACAAGATGACGTCGCCCTCTTTCAGAATCGCCGACTCCTCTATCTGACCGAGAGAGGGAAATCCCATTTCCTCGCGCTCCGTCACTACGTAAGCAGGGCGCCCATAAGCGCCGAATAAAAGAAAAATGAGCAAAAGGGCGAGAAGAAAATTCATCAACGCGCCGGATATCAGCACGATAATTCTCTGCCACGGCTTGCGGTTATTGAAGGCTTTGGGATCGTCGTCCTCTTCGTCTTCCCCTTTGAACGCGCAGAATCCGCCGATAGGCAACGCGCGTACGGAGAAAACTTCACCGCTCTTCGCCTTTTTGGAATACAGTTTCGGACCGAAGCCGATGGCAAATTCCTCAATGCCGAAGCCGAGAAGCTTGCCGGCGACGTAATGTCCGAATTCGTGTACCGTTATCATGATCAGCAAGACGACGATGGCAAGCACGACATACCCTATGCTTTGCATCACGCTTGCAAAACTAAGCAATAAATGTTCCATGAATCTCCGTAATGATCTTTTCGGCAAGCGCGCGCGCCCGCGCGTCTTCCCGCTCGAGATCGCCGAGCGAAGTTATCTTTGCCCGCGAAGTTTTATCAAGCACGCCCTTTAGCACCCTTGCGATATCCGTAAAGCGGATATCCCCGCGCAAAAACGCCGCCACGGCGACTTCGTCCGCCGCATTGAGCGCGCACGGATAATTATCCCCCATTCTTACGCTATCCACCGTCAGGAAAAAACAAGGGTATTTCTGCCTGTCCACCGGCAAGAATGTCAGACTTTTCAGCTGCACGAAATCGAGCGGCTTGCACGCCGCGCTAAGCCTTTCGCCGCACAGCGCAAGCTGGATGGGCAGTTCCATCGTAGGATAGGAAAGCTGCGCCAAAACGGCGTTATCCTCGAATTCCACCATGGAGTGTATGATGCTCTGCGGATGAATGACTACCTCGATCTGCTCCGCTTTCGCGCCGTAAAGGCGCATCGCCTCGATGACTTCGAACCCTTTGTTGACCATGGTGGCGCAATCTACCGTGATCCTGCCGCCCATGTTCCAGTTAGGGTGTTTCAGCGCTTCCGCGGCGGTTACATCTTTCAGCTCCTCCGCCTTTTTATCGCGGAACGCGCCGCCCGAAGCCGTCAGAATAATCTTTTTATAGGGCGCGCGGCGGTTCATGCCGAGCGCCTGCCATATGGCGGAATGTTCACTGTCCACGGGGGCGAGCTCCACGCCCGCTTTTTCCACCGCGTTCATGACGAGTTCCCCGCCGACCACCAGGCTTTCCTTGTTGGCGAGGGCGATCTTTTTGCCCGCCTCGGCGGCTTTGAGCACCGCTTTTACGCCGATGAATCCGACCAGCGCGACGACCACGACGTCCGCTTCTTTGACGATCGCCTTCAAAAACGCGTCTTCTCCGAAATACAGACGGCATTTTTTACCGCTTGCCGTCAGGTAAAACGCGCCGTCTTCGTCCGTCGAAATTTTTTCCCGCCCCTCTTCGGGAAAGGCTGAAAGCGTAGCCACGTCGGGCGAAAATTTTTCCAACTGATTAAAAAAAGCACGGACGTTTTTACCCGCGGCAAGCGACACGATTTCGAACCGTTCGCTGTGCCGCGCGGCAACTTCCAGCGTCTGAACGCCGATAGATCCCGTGCTTCCCAGAAGTGCTATTTTTATCATATTCAACTTGTACCGTTTTTATTCCTCCGCGGCGATTTGTTTCAGATAAACAAAAACACCAGCGCGATAAACAGCGAGCAAAACAATATTCCGTCGATCCTGTCCATAATCCCGCCGTGTCCGGGCATGATTTTGCCCATATCCTTGATACCGACTTTTCGCTTGATCCAGCTTTCGAAAAGATCGCCCGCTTCGGTAAAGAACGCCGCCGCGATGCCGATTACAAGAAAGATAAGCCATTCGCAACCTATACCTAAGTCCGGCGTGAAGATAAAGTACAAAACGAGCGCGCCAATCGCGCCGCCGACAAGTCCCCCGACCGCGCCCGAAACCGTTTTGTTGGGGCTGATCTTAGGGCAAAGTTTTTTTCCTCCTACCGTCGATCCGACGAGATAGGCAAAGGTATCCGCGAGCGGAGACGTTACGAAAATCAAAAGGAGCGCGAGCAAGGCGTACTGCCCGTGCACGTTTGCCGCAAGCATTGCCAAAAGCAACGCGTCGGGATAGAGCACGGCCAAAAGCCCCGAACCCGCCGCGAGAGCGGCGTTTTCTTCATGACATAGCCCCGTTGCGACGACTGCCGCCGCGCAGAAACAAAGCGCCGCGACCGCCCAGCCGAACCCCGCAAACGTAAAGACGGGTACAAATGCCAGCGCGCCGATAAACACGATTGCCGTGGCGACGTTTCCCGCCGTGCCTGAAAAAGCTATGCCGAAACCTTCTTTATCCCCTTTCAGCGCGCGCCATACTTCGAATGTGCCGACAAGCGAGAAAAAATAGATCAATATATCGAATAATCTCACGTCGACTTCTCTTAAAAAGAAAAATCCGACGATGACGGCGACGAACACTGCGCCTGAAATGCTTCTTTTCAACATTCTATTTTACCGTATCTGCGTTCGCGCGACGCGTAGTTTTCCAGCGCTTTATCGAACTCCGCTTCGTCAAAATCGGGCCACAGCACGTCGGTAAAATACAGTTCCGCATATGCCGCCTGATACAAAAGGAAGTTGGAAAGGCGAATTTCGCCGCCCGTCCTGATGATGAGATCGGGATCGGGCATGCCCGCGGTGTAAAGATTTTGCCGGATACTTTCCTCCGTAACCGCTTCGCCGCTTTCTTTCAGCGCATTCAAAGCGCGTACGATCTCGCCCCTGCCGCCGTAATCGATCAGGATGTTCAGAACCCGCGTTCCGCCGGAAGTTTTCGCCGTCTGCTCCGCAATGATCTTGTTGAGCTTTGCGCTGAGCCGCGCCTTATTTCCCAGCACGTTGATTTTAATGCCGTTTTTCACCGCTTTTGCGGCGAGTTTTTTCAAATAATCGCCGAGAAGATGCATCAGCTCTTCCACTTCTTCCTTAGGCCGCGCCCAGTTTTCCGAAGAAAACGCGTACAGCGTTACGATCTCCACACCGCGCGAAAACGCGTGCTCGGCGATCTTCTGCACGTTTTCCGAACCCGCCTTATGTCCGTAGGAACGCTTTTTGTTTCTGAGTTTCGCCCATCGGCCGTTGCCGTCCATGCTGATGCCGATATGGCGGGGCAGCGCTCCCATTATACGGCGAGCACGTCCTTTTCTTTTTCCGCCGCCGCAGCGTCGATGGCTGCGATCGTCTTGGTTACGATCTTTTCCGTTTCCTTTTCCGCGTCAGCCGCTTCGTCTTCGGACATTTCCTTGGCGTTTTTCATCTTTTTGAAATCGTCCATGCAGTCCCTTCTCACGTTTCTGACGGCGACTTTGGCGTCTTCCGCCATCTTCTTGACCTGCTTGACGAGTTCCTTTCTTCTCTCTTCCGTAAGCTGCGGGAACACGAGGCGAATGACCTTGCCGTCGTTGGAAGGCGT
>CALVXL010000104.1 GCA_944369635.1 uncultured Clostridia bacterium | reverse complement strand
AATTAAAATAATACAAAAAAATACCCATAAGAACGACTTTGTTCTTATGGGTAAAATAATATTAAAATATTTAGATATAAAAAAGACCAGCTGAACCGTATTTCTACGGGTTCAACTGGGTCTCATTTGGTGACCCCTACGGGATTCGAACCCATGATACCACCGTGAAAGGGTGGTGTCTTAACCACTTGACCAAGGGGCCGATTAAATTTTGGTAGCGGCGGTCGGATTCGAACCAACGACCTGCCGGGTATGAACCGGCCGCTATAACCAACTAAGCTACGCCGCCATTTCAATTTGCTTAAGTATTATACCGAAATTAAGCGTCTTTGTCAACAAGATTTCCCTGCATTTTATAATTTTTTTTCTTATTTCGGATTATTTTTCATATAATCATTATAGAATAGGTTCCTTTGATGTTTTTATAGGGAAACAGGGGATATTTATCTTTTTGCGTAAGATTATGCAGGGGTACGCATAATTTTTGTTTCGAGCGCCGAAATCGACAAAAGCCGACGTAAAATACGCGGAAAATTTTCTGAAAACGTGGCATATGCCGCACATAAAGCGCATAAAGTTTAATATAGCGAAAGGACAAGGAGAGAAAAAATGAACGAAGAAAACATTTATTCCGAAATGCTGGAAATTCCCGTAAACACGTGCAACATAACTTACACGCCGCCTACAAAGCGCAAGAGAAAAAAGAAAGACGCGCCGAAGGAAAACGTGAAGGAACTTGCAATAGAAAAAGCGAACCGCGAATTCGAAGAACAAGCGGCGACGCCCGCAGAAGAATCTGTTGCGGCGGAAGAAGTTGTCCGGGCGGAATCGGAACAGGCGGAAGAAACCGATTTACAGAGTAAACCCAAACGGAAATTCAAAGTTTCCGTCATCGGCGTGCAGCTGGCAGTAGTGGTTCTGCTTCTCGGCGTGATCGTGTTTTCCAATCTCTTTATGGAGCAAAGCGGCATAGCGGTATTCTTCAATTCCATCTTTGCGCCGCAGGCCGAGCAGACGGACGACCGCGCATATAACAGCTTTACGCCCGCGCTTCCCACCGATGGCGACGTCACGGTTGCCGACGGCGTTATGAGTTTTGCCGTAAAGGGCAGCGTATATTCGCCGTGCGACGGTACAATCACCGCGCTTACGCAGGGTGAGGACGGAAAATATGTATTCGAGATCACGCATTCCGAAAAGTTCAAAACGGTCATTAAAGGCGTTGACTATGCTTATCAGGAACTCGGTTCGACCGTATACGGCAACATTCCCTTGGGCTACAGCCTCGGAGAGAATGTGGAGCTCTGCTTCTACGGGGAGGACGGACAGCTGATCACTTCTTATACCGTAGATAACGAAACCGATACGGTCGTATGGGAAGTTTGAAATTACGTATACATCCGCTGTTCTGGCTCTTCGGCGTATATTACGCGCTGACGGGCAGGATATTCATGTTTATCATCTACACGACGGTTGCCCTGCTCCATGAGTTAGGGCATTCGTTTTCGGCGGAAAAACTCGGTTATCGTCTGGACAGAATCACTTTGATGCCATACGGCGCGGTTATCTCCGGAGAAGATGCCTCTTTAAAGCCCGCAGACGAGATCAGAATCGCCCTTGCCGGGCCGGTGACCAATGTTTTGATCGGTATATTTTTCGTGGCGTTCTGGTGGATATTTCCCGATATCTACGCCTTTACCGATACGGCGGCATTCGCTTGTTTCGCCATTGCTGCAATCAATGCGTTGCCGGTATTTCCCCTGGACGGCGGGCGGGTGCTTCTTGCGCTGCTTTCGAAAAAATTCAAACGGGATAAAGCACTGAAAGCGTGCAAGATCGTTTCCGTGGCGTTCGGAGCGGGGCTTGCGGCGCTGTTCATCGTTTCGCTGTTTTTTAAGCCAAATATATCTTTGGCGTTTTTCGCGGCATTCGTGCTATTCGGCGCGCTCTCGAAGAAAAAGGAGAACGCCTATGTCAGAATGTATACGTCGATGAATGCCGCCGCGCTTAAGCGGGGTATGCCTTATAAAAAGCAGGCGCTTTCCGCCGACGCGGACGTGAAAAAGCTCATTAACGTGATCGATTGCGATGCGGTGAACGAGGTCGTTCTTTACCGCGACGGAAAAGAGGTGAAGACGTTGAAACAAAGCGACATTACGCGCATTTGCCAAGAACACGGCATTTATGAAAAACTTTCCGACGTGATTTGAAAAAAGCAGTTGTCAAAACTTTCCGTTTCGTGTAAAATAAAAACAGGAGGAATGGACTATGCAACTGAAAGAATTATTTTGTTTGCGGCAAAGCTGCCGTAATTTCGATGCGGAAAGAAAGGTGGAAAAGGAAAAACTGGAAAACATTATGGAGCTCGCGAGGCTTGCGCCTTCGGCATGCAACTCTCAGCCGTATTCGTTTATCGTCGTGACGGACGACGAACTCGTCAAGGAAGTTGCGCGCTGCACGCAAAGCATGGGCATGAACAAACACTGTTCCGCCGCGCGCGCTTTTATCGTAATGGTGGAGGAGAACGCGGGGCTTTTGGCAAAGACGGGCGGCAGACTGAAAGATCAGGATTATGCTTCCATCGACATGGGAATCGTCAGCGCGCATATCGTGCTTGCGGCAACCGAACAGGGGCTTTCCACCTGCATGATCGGCTGGTTCGACGAAAAGAAACTGAAGGAAATTCTTCAGATCGATGAAAAAAAGCGCGTGCGGCTGGTGTTTGCGGTGGGCTACGCTGCGGCGGACGACAAGATCCGTGAAAAGAAGAGGAAAGATCTCGATAAATTGGTAACGTACAGATAATTGCGATTTTTGCGGTGTAAACCGTTAAAAGGAGGCGGCGCAGATTTTTCTGCGCCGCCTCCTTTTACGGAAAAAATATCTCAGCCGCCCCGCCGTTCGGCGGGGCGGCTGAGGCGCTTTTCGCGTTAAATACGTAAACGAAACGTCAGTATTTGTCGTCCAGCGGACCGAAGCCCTTTCCGAAGACATCCACCGCGTCGCTTACGATAAAGAATGCGTTGGGATCGAATTGTTTCACGGTACTCCTCAAAAACTCGATTTGCGCGGGCTTTACGCAGGTCATCAGAATCTGTTTTTCGTTTTTGGTGTACATGCCTTTCCCTTCCAGCATGGTAATGCCGCGGCGGGACGCCTTGATCAGAAAATCGGAAATCACGTCGCCTTTTTCCGTGATGATATAGCACAGCTTCGATTTGTTTACGCCTACGACTACAAGGTCGCTGATCTTGGCGCTTACGAAGATGACCATCAGCGCATAGAAAAGGTTTTCGGCGTCGCGGAGGGCAATGCTGCCGGAAACGACGATGATCGTATCCAAAATCGCGATGCAGGTGGGAATATTCAGAAATTTGACAAAGTGCTGAATGACTCTGCCTAAAAGTTCCGTGCCTCCGCTCGAAACTTTGAACTTGATGAACAAACCGACGCCGATTCCCTGTAAAATTCCTCCGTAAACGGAAGCGAGAATGCGGTTGTCGGTCAGCGGGCGGATCATTTTGCACAGATCGAGCGCGACGCCCAGCACCACGACGGTGATCAGACAGCGCACGATAAACCGCCAGCCCATCTGCTTCAGACCGAGCAGAAGAATGGGGATGTTGAGCAGAATGGAACAGATACCGATATTGAAATCGGTCAACAGATAAATCAGGGTGGCAAGGCCCGACGTCCCGCCCGAAACGATGTTGTTTGCCGCGAGAAATACGTCCACGCCGAAGGCAAAAACGGCGCATGCTATCACCATAACGGTATAGCGGATCAGTTCTTTTTTAAGTGTTTCTTTATTGATGGCTTTCACGAATATAATCTCCGAGATGACATTCGGCAACAGTGTATCACAAAAAGAAAAAAAGCGCAAGCGCGGAAAGCAATTTCCCGCGTCGCAACGAAAAAAACATTGACGAACGGCTTCGCCGATGGTAAAATAAAAACATAACCTTTGCGCGGAAAAAACGCGCATTGCGAAAGAGGAGGCAAAATGAAAAAACTCGGATTCGGCACGATGCGGCTTCCGCTTTTGTCGGAAGATCAGAAAGACGTGAATATCGGGGAAGTCTGCCGTATGGCGGATAAATTTCTGGAAAACGGATTTACCTATTTCGATACGGCGTACATGTATCACGGCGGGGAAAGCGAGCGGGTATTCAAAAGCGCGGTGGCAACGCGGCATAAGCGGGAAGAATATCTTCTTGCCGATAAAATGCCTTCGTTTATGATGAAGTCGAAAGAAGATAACGCCCGTATTTTTTCCGAACAGCTCGAACGCACGGGCGCGGGATATTTCGATTATTACCTGATTCATTCGCTGGACGAAAAAAACTACGCCGCCGCCACGGAATACGAATGCTTTGAATTTGCCGAAAAACAGAAGGCGCGCGGACTCATCAAAAATCTCGGCTTTTCCTTTCACGATACCGCCGACGTGCTGGAAAAAATTCTTTCGGAGCGAAAAGACGTCGATTTCGTACAACTGCAGATCAATTATCTCGATTGGGAAGACGAACGCGTTCAGTCGCGCAAATGCTACGAAACCTGCGTAAAGCACGGCAAAAAAGTTGTTGTCATGGAGCCCGTCAAGGGCGGCATGCTGGCAAACCTTCCCGAAAAAGCCGAAAAAATACTGAAAGCGCTTTTGCCGCAGATGAGCGTTGCGTCCTGGGCGATCCGTTTTGCCGCAGGGCTGGAAAACGTGATGACGGTGCTTTCGGGAATGTCCGATATGAAACAGATGGAAGACAACATCTCCTATATGAAAGATTTCCGACCGTTGAGCGAAGAGGAGAAGGGCGCGCTTTTCAAAGCGTTGGCGGAAATCAGAAATTTTGTGACGGTTCCCTGTACGGGGTGCCGTTATTGCACCGACGGGTGTCCGAAAAAGATCCCCATACCCGATTATTTTGCGCTCTATAACGAGTACGAACGGTTTAACCGGAAATTCTATCCGACTTTCGGATTGAACGACCTCAAAGAAAACGGCGGCAGTCCCGCCGACTGCATTGCCTGCGGCAATTGCGAACGCCATTGTCCGCAACATATCGAAATCATAAAAGAAATGAAAAAAGTCGCTTCGGCGTTCTGTAAATAGGAGGACATATGCTGGAAAACGCATTGAAAAATTGTTCGTTAAAAGTGAAAATCACCGTCAAAGGCGCAATCGGCGCGGGCGTGATGTTGCTTGCGGCGTTTCTGCCGCTCGCATTACACGCCGCATTCGGGGCTGCCGCCGGCGGAAAGTGGCTTCCCATGTACTTACCCGTTTTGATAGGCGGGTGCCTTCTCGGTGCCGCCTGGGGCGCGATAACGGGGGTATTGTCGCCCGTCGCAAGTTATTTTATATCGCTCGCGATTCTGGGGCAAGCGATGCCTTCGGCGGGAAATCTGCCCTTTATGATCGCGGAACTTGCGGTGTTCGGGGCGGTATCGGGCGCGTTTTCCCGTCGGATCGGTAAAAATCCGCTTTGGGCATTTCCCGCCGTGTGGACGGCGGAACTTGCGGGAAAGGCTTCAGGCACCGCGCTTCGGATCGTTGCGGCTATTTTCGCCGTGCAGACTGCGAACGCGTGGACGGTTTTGCAAACGGCTTTGCCGGGATTGTTATTGCAGGCAATATTCGTTCCCGTTATCGTCGTTTTATTGGCAAAGGCGGTGTGCCGTGAACGCAATCGATAAGGCGAAAAAATTACTCGATGGCGGCAAGACGCTTGCCGTGGTGGGCAAAGCGACGCTGGTTTTCGAGGGGAAGGGGATAAAAGATCTCTGTTCTCTTTCCAAAGAGCAATTATGCGGCGCGGCGGTGGCGGATAAGATCGTCGGCAGGGCGGCGGCGTTGCTCCTTGCGGACGGCGGCGCGGCGGAAGTGTATGCCGCAACGCTCTCCGAAGGCGGTAAAAAGGTTCTGGAAGATCGCGGCATAGCATATGCATACGGCACTTTGACGAAAGAGATCGTAAACCGGGCGGGAGACGGGCCGTGTCCCATGGAAGTCCTTTCCCGCGGCGTGGAAAACGGAGAAGAACTGCGCGAAAAAATCAAGGCGTGGTTCGACGAAAAAGAACGGCGGTCGATATAAAATCGGGGCGTTTTTGCGGCGGGGATCATGGGTAAAGAGAAAAAAGGCACTATCCGCGCCGCATTGCGGAGAAAAATATGAAGATTGAGGAAATAGATCAAAATTTTGCGCAGCAAGGCGCGATAACGGGCGCAAAACAATTTTATAATGCGGCGGAAGCGCCGTTCGGTTTATACGGTGTGTTTTACGACGGGCAAATCGGAAAATTTCTTCGCATGCCGCAGGAAATTGCAACGCGGGTAAACGACGGCGTATCGCATCTGAACGCCTGTACGGCAGGGGGACGGGTGCGTTTTTTTACCGATTCTTCCGAAATCACGCTGAAAGCGACGTGGAACATTTTCGGAAAAATGCCGCATATGCCGCTTTCGGGCAGCAGCGGCTTTTCGCTTCTGGAAAAAACGGCGCGCGGAGAAAAACTCGTTGCAACGCTTATGCCCGATTGGACTAGCGAACAAGGCTTCGAGCGTTCGGCAAAACTTTGCGGCAAATTGAAAGAATACATATTGTATTTTCCGCTTTACAACGAAGTAACTTCCCTTACGCTCGGTTTTGACGGCGGGGCAAAGGTTCTCGGCGGCAACAAATATAAGCCCGTTTTGCCCATTGTGTATTACGGTTCTTCCATCACGCAGGGGGGATGTGCGTCCCGTCCCGATACATCCTATCAGGCGCTCATCGCAAAGGATAGGAACGTCGATTTTATCAATCTGGGGTTCAGCGGCAACGCGCGGGCGGAAGATGCGATGATCGATTATCTCGCTTCGCTCGATTGCAGCGTCATGGTATTCGATTACGATCACAACGCGCCGTCGGCGCAATTTTTGCGCGATACGCACCGAAAAATGTATGTGCGTTACCGCGAAAAAAGGCCCGTAACGCCGTTGCTTTTGATTTCCAAGCCCGATATCGG
>CALVXL010000103.1 GCA_944369635.1 uncultured Clostridia bacterium | reverse complement strand
CCATAGATTGCGGCGGAACGTATGTGCTGAAGGGAAAGTTGAGTGACGGGCAGATTTACGTCAATGCCGAAAACGGGGTGGAACTCGTGCTGGACGGCGCGGATATAAAAAGCTTAAAAGGCGCGGCGATCGTTGCAACGGGCGGTGAAACACGTCTTGTTCTGCAGGAGGGAACGGAAAATTATCTTTCCGATGCGAAAAAATATGCAGACGGTGAGTTTACCGACGGCTGTATTTATTCTGAAAAATCTTTGGTGATCTCAGGAAAAGGAAAGCTTAAGATCGACGGCAATTATGCCGACGGGATTTCCTGCGGAGAAAAACTCGTCATAGAAGGCGGGGAACTTTCTGTGGAAGCGGTCCGCAACGCGTTGCACGGCAAAGGCGCGGTGTTGCTGCGCGGCGGAAACGTTTATCTGGGGGCGTAAAATACAAAAACTTTAAAAAACTCCGATGGACAGGTAATCGGAGTTTTTTTATTTTTTTGTTGAAAAAATAAGCGTTTTCTGATAAAATAGATGCGGGATTCACAAAAGATGAAAGCAAAGCGTTTTATGAATTTACGTCCGTTTGTGCTGATCGCCGCATGCTGCTGCATGGGGCTTATCTTTGCGTATCTTTCATTTCTTAGCGGAATAGCTTTTGGATATTTGTTGCTCGCGCTTTTTGTTTTTTGCGGAATATTTCTTTGTGTTCGCGCGAAAAAAAAGACACTTTTGTGTATAGTATCGCTTATAGCGTGCGTGTTTTCTTTTTTTAACTGTTTTTTTAATTTGTACGGTTATGTTAATGCCGATGTTGCGGAAACAGTTTATGCAGTTGACGGTAGAATCGACCGCGTGGAAGAAAAGGACGGAGAAGTTTATCGCTTGATTCTGAACGATTTGACGTTCGGCGGGGAACAAAAACGGTTTTCCCTCGCATTATATGTCGATGGAAACGCGGGGTTTTCAGTCGGAAAAAGAATATCTTTTGCCGCAAAAATTGAAAATCTCGGTCTGTTTTTTGAAGGGCGGTTGTCTTCGGCGAATCTCGTCAATAATATCAAATACAGGGCGAATCTTTCGGATGAAAACTATTATCTTTATAAAGGCGGAAAAAACCTTTTCGAGTCAGGGAATGAATTCATTTACAATACGTTGAAAAAAGGCTTACCCGAAAGCGAATTTTCCGTTGCGTATGCGCTTTTGACGGGTGAAGATTCTTACATGGACGGCGATACGCTGGAAAATTTCCGAAGCGGAGGCGTAGCGCATATATTTGCTGTTTCTGGGTTGCACATCGGCGTTCTTGCGGCGGCGCTGTTTTTTATTGCAAAACTATGCCGTTTGCGCGGCGCAGCAAAAATCATTTTGTGTTCGTCGATATTGTTTCTTTATGTCGGTATCTGCAATTTTACGCCTTCTTCCGTCCGTGCATTCATTATGGCGACGGTGTTTATGACAGCAAAAGAATCGGGGATGAAATACGATCCGTTGTCGTCGCTTGCATTGTCCGCAATTTTCGTTCTGATATTTTCGCCGTTGCAGTTTTTTTCTGTCGGGTTCAGACTGTCGTTTTCCGTCGTGTTTGCGATTCTGCTCCTGTCGGGGGGAATTGCAAACTTATTTTCATTTTTACCTGTAAAGATTTCATCCGCTCTCGGCGTGGTAATTTCGGCTCAGATCGGAGGGATTCCCGTTTCTCTTTATTATTTCGGAACGCTTTCGCCCATTGCCGTGATCGTCAATTTATTGGCGATTCCTGCGGTATCATTCGTTTTTGTTTTGCTTTTTATCGGCGTTTTTGTCGGCGGGGTGTTCGGCGTGCCGGTTGCCGCGTTGTTTGTGCAAAAGTACATATTGCGCTTTATTGTGCAATTGATCATGATTTTCGATTACGAAAAACTGTTGATCCACGGCGTGGTCTTCGGCGGTTTTTCTGCGTTTTATTACCTTATAGTATTGCTTCTTTCCGATAAATTTCGCTTGAGAAAACATGTGGTTCGATCTTGTGCCGTCATCTTTTCGTCGTTCTTCGTAGGCGGTGCTTCGATTCTTACGCTATCTGATCGGACTTCTGTCAAGATTTGCGTTTCAAACGACGCGGCGGCAAACTGCGTTTGTTTTTCCGAGGATAAAAATGCTTGCCTTATTATTTCGGACGGGAAAGAAGGTTCCTCGTTTTATAACGTCAAAAGGTTTCTTGAGCGGGAGGGGATCGTTTCGCTAAATATGATTGTACTCGACGGCAATGCATATGTTTATGCGAATGCTTTTGTTTCCATCGTAGAAAATGTATGGTATGTTGAAGAGGAAGAAAACTATGAAGGGTTGCTGCCTGAAACCGAATTTTACGTTTTTTCCTGCGGTGAAAGCATAACCGTCGGAAGAGAAAAATTTTATCTCGGCGGCGACGGGACTACGCTTGTTTCCGAGTCGGGCGGCACGCGAGTACTGATTTGCTCTTCGGAAGGGGACGTTTCGCAATACCGCGGCATATTCGATCTTGTCGTTGCGCCGCAATTCCCCGAGATCGGGGAAGAATTAAAAGCTTCTTCTTTTGCGCTTTTTAATCCATCGAAAGATTATCCGAATTGTTATAAAGGCGGAAATTTATTGTATAAAATCGATTCAAGCTCGATAAAACGAATATAAAGTTCTTGCCAATTGTCGGAAAAAATGATAAAATAAACGCAAACGAAAAAAACGGTGCGGGGCGGTCGATGAAATTCGCAGAACTGAAAAAATATCTGTCGTCGGGAAATGCCGATCCAATATATCTGATCGCGGGAGAAGACGCTTATTTCCGCGCCGCGGCTGTAGAAAGGCTGAAAAAGCATTTCGTTACGGAACCGCAGCTGAATGTCAGCGTATTCGACGGAGAAAATGCTTTAAGCGCATTCGGTGAAGTTTCTTCGGCGTTGCGCGCATATCCGTTTTTAAGCGAAAAGCGCATGGTGATTTTACGGGAATTTTATCCGAAAACTGATTTTTTTAACAGGGAGCTGAAAGAATATTTTTCATCGCCTGTTGCCGAGACCGTGCTTGTGATCGAAAATGCGGGGGCAAGCGACGTGTTGCGAAAAGCGGAAAACGTCGTGCTGATCGATTGCGATAAAGAAGATACGGAAATTTTGGCGAAATGGGTCGTGAGTGAATGTGCGAAAGGAGGCGTAAGCATTGCGCGGCAGACAGCTGAAAAGGTTGCGGATTATTCCCTTTGCGATATGACCAAGATTTCGGGCGAAACAAAAAAGCTGATCGCGTTTGCAAAGGACGGCGGCGTAATTTCCGATGAGGATGTTGACGCTTTGGTCAGCAAGGACACGGAATATCAGATCTACGAATTAACCGAATGTATCGGAAAAAGAAAATACGATAAAGCTTTGCGGATTGTGAAAGATATGCTTTCGAAAGGCGAGCCTCCGCAGCGGCTGATCGTCAGTATTTATAACTATTTCAGAAGGCTTTTGCATATATCGCTCAGCCGGCTTTCCGATTCGGAATTGTCCAAATTGCTGGGCGTAAAGGAATATGCCGTAAAAAAATCCAGAGAACAGGCTAAAGCGTTTAAAAAGAAATCTTTGAAAAAAGCGGTAGATTTTTTGGCGGACGGTGATTATGCCGCAAAATGCGGCAAAGCAGATTTTGATTCGGTTCTGACGGCCGCGCTTTTTGAAATTTTATTGTGAGGAAATGGTATGGAAAAGTTTTTCAGGGAAATCGGAAGTGTGTTCACGGAGCTGGGAGAACCCAGAATATTACTGGGGGCGGTTCTGTTTGTCGCGCTCTTTACAATCATCTATTATTTTCTGTTTAAATTCTTGCGCGAAAACGGCGCGGTCGTGTTTGTGAAAATCGCCGTGCCTTTGATGGTGGCGCTGGGGCTTGCTCTGATGTGTCTGAGAAATTATTCCGGAATAAACAGATATTTTATCTTCGTGCCGTTTATCGTAATGATCGTTGTCAGCATCGTATATGCGGTGGAATTTAAAAGCGCGATCTGGCGTAAAGCCAATCTGAAATTTTTCGGCGCTCCGAAACACGCCATAAAAAATTACAGCGAAGTCGAAGTCAGCAGTTGCATCGACGAGATTATACGCGCTTTACAGAATATGTCCAAAAACGATATAGGGGCGATCATCGTCCTTTCCAGCGGTAACGTGCCGGAAAGAATTTTGGAAAGCGGCGTGGAAATCAATTCCGACATCACTTCGCAGCTGATCGAAAGCATCTTTTTCCCGAAAACGCCGCTTCATGACGGAGCGATGATCATTACGGGGACAAAGATCGTTGCGGCGGGGTGTTTCCTTCCGCTTTCGCAGAAAGAAAATTTGCCGAAAGAACTCGGCACGCGCCATCGCGCAGGTATCGGCATAACCGAAAATATCGACGTTACAACGTTGATCGTTTCGGAGGAAACGGGCATTATTTCCATCGTGAAAGGAGGGAATATCACGCGCTATGCCGATTCTGAATTGTTGAGAAAAACGCTCAGCAAATTCTATTGGCAGGATATGAACGCAAGGTAGAGGTGACAAAATGAAAAAGAAAGACGAAGTAAAATTTACGAAAACCAATAAATTTTTGATGGTTTTGGGCTCGCTCGCGCTCGCGTTGTTTACTTATGTCGTAGTGATGATGTAAGGCGATGAAAAGCGTTTTACAGACGACAAAATTTTTGCTTCCCCGCGAGGGGGCGGATCTGTCAGCATGGGCAGTCGTTGCCTGCGATCAGTTTACTTCCGAAGCGGAGTATTGGGAAAAACTCGCTGAATATGTAGGCGATAAACCTTCTGCCTTGAAAATTACCCTGCCGGAAATTTATTTATCCGAAGAGGGCGCGGAGCGCAGAATTGACGAAACCATAAAAAAATATCTGAATGACAATTTTTTTGCGGAAACGCCGAAAGGGCTTATCCTCACTGTTCGCAGCACGCCTTACGTAAAGAGGCGGATCGGACTTGTCGGTGCGATCGATCTGGAAGAATACGATTATGCGCCAGGATCGGACTCGCTCGTTCGGGCGACGGAAGCGACGATAGAAGAGCGTATTCCGCCGCGGCTGAAAATTCGCAAAAATGCGCCTGCAGAGTTTTCGCATATCATGCTTTTATACGATGACGTTACACGTTCGATCAATGAAAAATTGTATGAAAATAGGAGTAAATTTCAAAAAATTTACGATTTCGATCTCAACATGGACGGCGGTCATATAGAGGGATATTTCATAAAAGATTGCGACGAAATTCTATCCGCTTTTTCTAAACTCGGCGAAAAAAAGGATTCTTTTTTATTTGCGGCCGGCGACGGAAATCATTCGCTCGCAACGGCAAAAGCGCATTGGAATGAAATAAAAAAGTCGCTTGACGAAGAGGAACGGCCTTTACATCCCGCGCGGTTTTGCCTGACGGAGATCGTCAATATTTACGATGACGGAATTTATTTCGAACCGATATATCGCTTTGTGAGCGGGGTGAATAAAACGAAATTTATCGATGCGCTTTTGAAAGCGGAAGGTAATTTTCTCGTTTATGACGGCAAGGCGTACGAAGGAAGAAAAAACAAGGTCGGCGTTCCGGAAACGATAGCGAATGTGGATGCGGCGATCAAAAAATATCTTTCCGCGAATGGCGGAAAAGTAGATTATGTGCATGGCGAAAAGAATCTGCAATCGCTTGTCGAAAGCGATGAAACTTCCGTCGGCGTCACGTTTGACGCGCTGGAAAAAAGCGAGCTTTTCGGCTATGTGGCTAAAAACGGTTCTTTACCGAAAAAAACTTTCTCGATGGGAGAAGGTGTGGAAAAAAGATATTATCTGGAAGGCAGAATGATTACGG
>CALVXL010000102.1 GCA_944369635.1 uncultured Clostridia bacterium | reverse complement strand
CCTTCGTTTTCCGTCTTTACGCCTTCTCCCGCGTCAACGGTTACGTTTTTGAGCGTTTCGGGGATATAATACGTCGCGGTGGAGCTGGCGTTATAGCTCTGCGTAACCGCCACGCCGCCGTCATATTCTTCCGTACCGAAAAGATAGCCGAACGTCTTTTTCTCGTTGACTGCCGCAGCGGACTGCCCCACAAAAGGCAATACCAGTTCTTCGAGCGCCGTCATGTTGGCGAACGCGCCGTCGCCGATTTCCGTCACGTTGGACTTTACGGTGATCTTTTTAAGCGTGCCGTTACCTTTGAAGGCTCCGGCCTGAATTTTGTCCACGTTCTCGGCGATGGTGATTTCGCTCACGCCCTCTTCGGGTACGTACTCGCGTAGAACGGTTTCCCCGTCCTTATTGGTATAATAATGAGGACCGGGAGTTTTGTTCGTCGAATTTTTGTCCGTCTGGCAAGCGACCAGCGACAAAGCGAGACAAACTGCGAAAACGCAAGCCAACGCGATTTTCAATATGTTTTTCATGTTGTTGTCAAGTCTCCTGATGTTCGCACGCGTATGCGCGCTTGATTACATAGATACTTGATAATTTTAACATTTACCGCCGCTTTTGTCAATAAATTAACGAAAGCTTTGCGTTTTTATTTCGAATATTCTTTAAATTATCGCGCTCCCGTCGAAAAAGCTTTCGAAAAATCCGTTGGTTGCCGCGCCGCATTTCTCAAACGCTCCGACCAGATCTTCGGGTTTCGCCACCGAATAAGCATTATCCGCATAATATTTTTTCAGACATTTGAAAAACATATCGTCGCCGATACCCGTGCGGAGATGTTCGAACATCAGACAGGCTTTCACATACGCGATATTGACGTATTCGTATTCCGACGAATATTCGCTTAAAGAACGGAGCATCGTGGTATCCACCTTTCCGAACAGCTGGTCGTACACGTTGCAATAGGTGCGGTAGGTCATCTGCGCCGCCTCGATCATCTGCGGGCGCGTCATACCCATTCCCTCGTTCGCTTCATAAAAGAGCACGGTGGAATATTCCGCAAGCCCTTCATCCAGAAACGGGCTTTCGACCTCGTTATTTCCCACGGAGGCATACCACCATTGGTGCGCCGTTTCGTGCACGATGACCTCACCGTATGACGCCGCGTCCAGGCGGTCGCTTATGTATACGAGGGCAGGATATTCCATTCCGCCTTCGTTAAATCCCGTTTCAACCACGGCGAGCGAAAAATAGGGATACGCGCCGAACATGGAAGAAAAAGTGCTGATCGCCTTGACGGCAAAGTCCATGCTCTTCAGAGGAGACGAATCCTTTATATAGTAGTAATTCACCGTTACGTCCCCCGTTTTTGCAGCCATCGTTTCGAAATTTTCATTCAGCGCAAAAGCGAAGTCGCGCGCGTTTTTCAAACGGTACGTCCCCGTGGTTTTGCCGTTTTGCGTTTCGCTCTTTATTAACTCGCCGCTCGCCGCGACAACAAATTTTTCATCGGCGGTCAGCGCGATTTCGTAATCGGCGCATTCGGAGAAAAACGGATCGCCCGCGGAATAATACAGACATTCGTAAAACCCGTTGTCGTAACCGCACAGCACGGGATAGAAGTTGCCGAGATTGACCGTTCCCCCCTGCGTAATGCCGAGACGGTGGTTGATCTTTGCGAGATTTACGTTGAATTCTATCGTCACAGAATACTTTTCATCGGGAAACACTTCTTTTTCAAGCGGCACGATCAGAATATTTTCGTCCTCGCCGCCGACGGTGTATGCCGCTTCAACGTCGCCCGTCCTTACGCTTTCGATCTCGATTCCGCCGTAGGACTTGCCCGCATAATACGCTCCCGCGCCGGCGGAAACCGCCACGGCGGGATATTTTGCGCCCTGTCGGTAAGCGTTGGGAAAGAGATTGAATTTCAGCTCTTTGATCGCCGTTTCGGTATTATTGAGATAGGTAAAGTCCATCGTTCCTTCCAAAACGCCGTCCTCGTAGACGAGCGTCATTTCGTAGCGGCTGCGCGCATTCTTGCTTTTGCCGCACCCGACGGCAAACAGCGCGCAAAACGCGAGGATTACGGCGAACACAACACATGTTTTTTTCATCAGACACACCTCTTTTTTTCTTTTTCCCAAGCGGAGAAGATCTTCCCGCCGCACGGAGATACTTGTACAATTCAGTCTATTCGGCATGTCCCTGCAAATATTCTCTATTGAAAAAAGTTTTCCGCAAAAAAGAAAAACACCGCCGTCAAGCGGTGCTTTTCGCACAAATCGCAGATTTTATTTTTCGATGAGTTCGAGATAGGTCATCGGGTTAATGAGTTTTCCGTTCTCCTCCACTTCGAAGTGCAGGTGCGCGCCGTCGTTGAGTTCTTCAAGATACGTCGTCGAAACGTGCGCGATGACGTCGCCCTTTTTCACCTGCTGGCCGACGGTCACGCCGTCGCCGTCTTCCAGAGAATAATAAATGCTTTTCAGACCGTTGCCGTGATCGATGACGATCTTTGTGCCCATCAGGTTGTTGGCAGTAACGCTTTCCACTTTGCCGTCATACACCGCATACACTTCACTGCCTTCCGCCGCCGTAAAGTCCATTGCGAGGTGCGCCGTAAACAGATTGAGCGTGCCGTTGAAAACGGGTTCTTCCGAATAATGGCGCAACACTTCGCCGTTAACGGGCATGGTGAAAACTACTTCTTCCACCGTCGGGGCATCGTCCTCGTCGTCCTTATCCTCGTCGTCTCCGCCGGGATCGACCACGGGCGGCTTTTCGCCGCTGTTCACGGGCGTTTTCGTATCCTTGCCAAGCACCAATACTATCGTTATGGACAACGCCACCGCCAGAATACAGAACCCCAACACGAAATAAAACGCGTTTTTCCTCAGAAACAGTAAAAACTTATTGTTGCTTTTCATAAATTCCTCCAATATTGACTTTATGTATTTTGAATTTTTGTTTTAATACCCGCCATAAATGAGCGGGCTGCCCATTACCACGCGCCCGTTATCGAAGGCAACGTGAAGATTGATTTTTTCGCCGCGCAGCGTTTTTGTCCGGCGGATAACGGGCGAATACAGATAATAATTCGTCACGCTTCCCGCCGTTTCGGTAAAGATTATTTCCGCTTGAAAATATTTTATACATTCCGCAAGGGAAAAATCTTCCGCCGCGAGGGAACAGCTCTCGCCGATTTTGGCGTTCACGATCTCGAAACAGGCATATTGCACGCCTTCCTGCGAAGCTTCCCGCACGGTGTACGCGGTGCTTTTTTCGGCGTAATCTTTAAAGATCGGCTGATTGTTATAAAACATCAAAAGCGCCGCCAGCAGAAGCCCCAGCCACAATATGTACATTTTTTTCCATATCTTTTTGTCGTTTTCCATAATAAAAAAATCCTTCGACGCGTCTACGTGAAGGATTGTTGACCGATAAAAAAAAGTTTATACCGTAAATTTTATTTTTTTTGAATTTTTTCTGTTTCGCCCTGCCTGCGCTTAATTTTTAAAAGTTTTAAAATCACCGAATATAGATTCGTCTTTTATCTGAAATATCAGTAGTTTTCCGCCGCGGCGAGGGTTCGCTTCGTCATAAACTTTCCGTATTTCCCTTAAATAATTCCCCTTGTTTTTTCAAATCTCACGCAGGCGGAATTGATTTCACTCAGTCGGATTCTTTGCAGTATGCCGCCTCCTTTATCCGTCTTCGGCGAAAAATTCTCCGATCTCAGATATTTTAGCGCTTGCGCCGCATCACAATAGATATTCCAGCGCGCCGCTTTCCCGCATGAGCGTGAGGACGGAAAAGGTTTCGGGCAGATCGGGCGCATAAAAGACGGCGCGCCGCACTTCTTCGGGCGCATAATTCTTAAACAGTTCCTTATTTCCGCCGAGCGCATAATACGTGGCAGCAAATTTTCCCGTCAGATTTTTCAGCGCTTCGATCTCGAAAAGCAGTTGGGCTCCCGTTTCCTTTACGCGCTCGTCGCTTACCGCCGCGGCGGTTTTCAATATCCCTTCCAAAACGACGCTTTCCTTTGCCCCCGTCGCCGCCGCAACTTCCTTTGCGCGGCACACGTAATCAGGTACGCGCATGTCTTTGCCGTGCGGCAAGGAAAAAAACGCGTGATAAATATCGATCAGTTTCAGCGCGGCGAAAAATTTCCGCTCTGCAAAAGAAAACGGAGCTTTTCCTGCCGCCTCGAGAAATTCCGCCACGGCATTTTCCCCGCCGCGCAAAATCTTTCCGTCGGTATACGTTTCCGCAACGGCAAGGCGGATCCGCGCTTCCAAAAGTTCAAGAGGCGCGTTTTCCGAAGCGGCGGCATTGACGGCGGAAGATATCGCCGCGCGCGCAAGATTGTAACTTTCGCTGCAATATTCCCCCGTAAAAACGCCGCGCACCCTGTAATCGATGAGCGAGACGATTGCGGAAGAAAGCGACGCAAACGCCGCGGCGGCGGACTTTCCCGCGGTAATTGACGCGGGATCTATCAGAACATATTTTTCGTTATCCGCGTAAATAAATTCCGTTTTCCTTCTGATTTTGAGAAAAACCACGGGAGAAAGCATATTCTCCGCCTCAGCCGACCGCGCAATATAGACGGCGGGCAGATTTTTGAGCGCCGAAAAGTACGAGGCCACATCGTACAGCGCGCTTTCAAAGACGATGACCGCCCTCACGTCGTCGGGAAGGGAAAACAACCCGCCGATATTTTCCAGGGCGTTATCGAATTTCTTTGCCAATATCACGTTGAGCGGCGTCGCGCCGGCGTTCCGCACGGCGCGCATCCATCTTTCTCCTTCGGCATAAAACGCATCTCTCGTGCAAAGGAGCGCGGCTTTCGACATCGGCGCAATCTTTTCCAAAACCGCTTTGAGCGATTCCGACGCGTCGCCGTAAAGCACATGCGCTTTTGCGGCATGGTTTTTTCCGCACAGACATGCAAACTTGTGTTCCGCGAGCGCGGATAAATCCATTTGAGCAAGTTTTTCCATCTTTTCCCCTAACTTTAATCTGTATCAATCTGAATGCTTTTTCTGCCGCGGGAATTAAGAAATTTTCCCCGTAGAGGCTTCAGCGTTTTCCGTTCCGAATCGGCGTTTCAGCATTTATTTCTATCTTTTCCGCGGCGTACGGCTTTTCCCTTCGAAAGCCTTACGACCGACAGGATCGCCGAGCGGAAGGGTTAAAAAATCAGAGTAACGGCGCAAAAATGGCGCACACGCCGCAGAACAATCTCTTTACAACGCCCATTTTTATGCTCTTTTCGTCCTGAAGAACGCTTTCGGAAAAAGTCTTTTCAAAATCTTCTTTCATCGATTTCAATGCGGAAGTTTTATACATCCATACCCCGCATTCATAATGATGCATCAGACTGCGGTAATCGAGATTGATCGTTCCCACAATGCCGACGTTATCGTCGGCAAGCATGTTTTTCGCGTGAATGAACCCGTCTTTGAACTCGTAAATCTTCACCCCGTAATCCATCAGCCGTTTATAGTTGGAACGCGTAATGTCAAAAACCAGTTTTTTATCGGGAATCTGCGGCGTGATGATACGAACGTCCGCGCCGCGCTTTGCCGCCAGCTGCAAAGCGTTTATGATTTCCCCGTCGGGAATGAGATAAGGCGTAGTGATGTAAAGATATTTTTTTGCCGAATTGATGAGGTTAAGATAGACGTTTTTCGCCACATAATCGTCGTAAACGGGTTTCGGCCCGTCCACAAAAGGCTGTACCACCCCGTCGTCTTCCACGTCCGTTTCCGCCGAAAGATAGGGCGCGAACTCCTCCGTACATTCCGCCTGCATGCCGTACATCTGTAAAAAATTGACGGTCAGCGACCGCACCGCGTCGCCTTTCAGCATGACGGCGGAATCTTTCCATATGCCGTAAGGGGAATCGATGTTGATGTATTCGTTTGCCAGATTTACGCCGCCGATAAAGCCTATAATGCCGTCAATGACGGTGATCTTCCTGTGATCGCGGTTATTGTGAATACCCGTAAGAATCGGCCGGAAGGGATTAAAACGAAGCGCCTTGATCCCCATTTTCTGCATTTTTTTATAATATCGCGCGGGAACTTTGGAAATCGAACCGATATCGTCGTACATAAAGCGCACTTCCACGCCCGAAGCCGCTTTTTCGGCAAGAATTTCGAGCACGGAATTCCACATTTCCCCTTCCTCTATGATAAAGTATTCCATAAAGATGAACTTTTCGGCTTTTTTCAGTTCCTCTTTCAAAGCGTTCCAGAAATCCGCGCCCCACGGAAAATACTTGGTTTGCGTATTCGTATAGGACGGCAAATTGTTGAGATTTTTGATATACACGTTTTGCCCGAGGTATTCCCCCGTATCGGGCAGTTTTCCACCCGAACGCGCAAAAAAATAATCGAGGCAATCTTCCGTAACGTAATGGATGTCGCGATAGACCCTGCGCTGTTTAGGCGAAAGACGGCTTTCGGAAAACATCACGTAAGCCAGAAAACCGAAAACGGGCATCAGGAGTACGACCGCAACCCATGTGAGTTTGCTTTCGGTATTCATTTTGCGGTTGACGATATTTAAAAAAACCAGAATTCCAAGCACTACGTTGATAATATACAGCCAGTTATACTGCAACGAAGCGTCCGTCACCCACCATACGAATAATAAAAACTGTAAAATGATCGCCAAAGCGATGATCGTCAGTCTGCCGAAAATCAATTTAAAAAACTTCTTCATCTGCCTGCTCCGCACCGTTGATCCGAAAAACCGACGTGCATTTTTCTGCGCCTCGACGGTTTCCGCCTGCGCCGCGGCACGTTTATACGGAGCCGCGGCGCAAATCAACATAATCATAACATATATCGTGCGTTTCGTCAAGCGGGCTTATCCCCGCCCATACGAAGACAAGTATTCCGTATTGCCGTCCGATCGGTTGATAAAAAGCTTTCCTTCTTCAGCATAAACAAGCTATTGCAAAAAATACCGAAAGTATTGCCATTTAAAAACAGAAGACGAAACCCTTACGCGACCCTTGCGCGAAACGCTTTCGCGCATTCAACAGAAACTCGCTCACCTTCCATTTTTTATAAATTTAAAGAAAAAAGCATTGAAAAACTTCTAAGAATACGCGCTTTAAAAGATTTGAAGATAAAAGGGAAGGAAAAGGCAAATTTTAATAATGAGAATATTGGGAAATAAATTAAAAAGA
>CALVXL010000101.1 GCA_944369635.1 uncultured Clostridia bacterium | reverse complement strand
CCACGGCGCGTATCTCGCGGTGGTGGAAAGCGTTTCCAAGCTGATCGCCGCGGGCGCGGAATTTAAAGACGTTTATCTGACGTTTCAGGAATATTTCGAAAAGCCGATGAAGGATCCCAAACGCTGGGGCAAGCCGTTTTCCGCCCTGCTCGGCGCGTATAAGGCGCAAAACGAGCTGGGGATCGGCGCGATCGGCGGCAAGGATTCCATGAGCGGAACGTTCGAGCACATCGACGTGCCGCCCACGCTGGTTTCCTTTGCGGTGACGACGTCTCAAACCGATAACATCGTTTCGGGCGAATTTAAAAAAACTGGGCACAGAGTCGCGCTCGTCAAGCCGGAATACGATAAAAACGGCGTGCCCGTTACGAAGAGCCTGCTCGGCGTGTTCGACGTCGTTTCCCGCCTGGTTAGGGAAAACAAGGTCGCCGCGCTCTATACGCCGACTTACGGCGGCGTGGCGGAAGCCGTGATGAAGATGTGTTTCGGCAATATGTACGGGTTTAGCTTTGCGGACGGCGTTTCGCCCGAGGATATCTTCTCATACCGTTACGGCGCGTTTGTCGTCGAACTCGAAGACGGCGCGGAAGCGGGCGAACTCCTCGGCGTAGTGACGGCGGAAAAGGCGTTGACCTACCGCGGGGAAAGCGTCGATCTCGACGCGCTTTACGCACTTTACGCGAAAAAACTCGAACCCGTGTTCCCGACGCTTACGCCCACGCCGCGCATTCTGATTCCCACCATCGATTATAAGGGCACGCGCGAGCTTACTTCTTCCGCGGTAAAAACGGCAAGACCGAAAGTACTTATCCCCGTTTTCCCCGGCACGAACTGCGAATACGACACCGCGAAAGTTTTTGAAAAAGCGGGCGCGGAAGCGGATATCTTCGTCATCAACAACCTTACGGCGGCGGGGATTTCCCGTTCGGTGGAAAATTTCGCAAAGAAGATCAGGGAAAGCAACATCGTCTTCATCCCCGGCGGATTTTCCGGCGGCGACGAACCCGACGGCTCGGGCAAATTCATCACCGCGTTTTTCCGCAACGAGGCGGTCAAAGAAGCGGTGGAGGAGCTGCTCGGCAGGCGCGACGGGCTGATGGGCGGTATCTGTAACGGTTTTCAGGCCCTCGTCAAGCTCGGTCTCGTTCCCTACGGAAAGATCGTGGATATGACGGAAGAAATGCCTACTCTGACGTTCAACAATATCGGCAGACACCAGTCGCGCCTCGTCAACGTGCGGGTCGCTTCCAACAAATCGCCGTGGTTTAAAAACACCGCGGTCGGCGAGATCTACACCGTCGCTGTTTCCCACGGCGAAGGCAAGTTCGTGGCGGCGGGCGACGAGCTGGATACCATGTTCAAAAACGGACAGATCGCCACGCAGTATGTGGACTTTAACGGCAGCGCGACGCTCGACGTCGATTTCAACCCCAACGGCTCCACGTTCGCCATCGAGGGCATCACTTCGCCCGACGGCAGGGTGTTCGGAAAAATGGGGCACAGCGAGCGTATCGGCAAGGGACTTTATAAAAACGTCAGCGGCAAATACGATATGAAACTGTTCGAAAGCGCGGTGGAGTATTTCAAATAAGGAGCAGATATGAAAAGCGATATAGAAATTGCGCAGTCCACGGAGCTGAAAGATATCCGCGAAGTGGCGAAAAGCTGCGGTATCGATGAAAAATACCTTTGCTGTTACGGCAAATACAAGGCGAAAGTGGACCTTTCTTTGCTGAAGGAACATAAAAAACCCGACGGGAAACTGATTTTGGTTACGGCGATCACGCCGACGCCCGCGGGAGAGGGAAAGACCACCACGACCATCGGGCTTGCGGACGGTCTAAAGAAGATCGGCAAAAACGTCGTCGTCGCCCTGCGCGAGCCCTCGCTGGGGCCGGTGTTCGGCATCAAAGGCGGCGCGGCGGGCGGCGGATACGCGCAGGTCGGACCGTTTGAAGATATCAACCTGCATTTCACGGGCGATTTTCACGCGATCGGGGCGGCAAACAACCTGCTTTGCGCCATGCTGGACAACCATATTTATCAGGGCAACGCGCTGGGGATCGATCCCAGAAAGGTGGTCATCCGCCGTTGCGTGGATATGAACGACAGACAGCTGCGTTTCGTAGTGGACGGGTTGGGCGGCAAGGTCAACGGCGTGCCGCGCGAGGACGGTTACGACATCACCGTCGCTACCGAAATGATGGCGGTCATGTGTATGGCGACCTCGATTTCCGATTTGAAAGAGCGTTGCGCGCGCATGATCGTGGCATATAAATACGACGATACGCCCGTTACGGCGGGGGATCTGAAAGCGCAGGGTGCGATGACCGCGCTCCTCGTCGAGGCGTTGAAGCCCAACCTCGTGCAGACGCTCGAAGGCACGCCCGCGTTCGTGCACTGCGGTCCGTTTGCCAACATCGCGCACGGCTGCAACTCCGTGCTGGCTACGAAATGCGCCTTAAAGCTCGGCGATTACGCCGTTACGGAGGCGGGATTCGGGGGCGATCTCGGCGCGGAAAAATTTCTCGACATCAAGTGCCGCCTTACGGGTTTCGCGCCTGCGGCGGTGGTCATCGTGGCGACGGTGCGCGCCCTTAAAATGCACGGAGGACTTGCCAAAAACGAACTCGCGGGGGAAAACCTCGCCGCGCTGGAAGCGGGACTTCCGAATCTTTTAAGGCACGTTTCCAACATCAAAAACGTATATAAACTGCCGTCGGTTGTGGCGATCAACCGATTCCCCACGGATACCGACAGGGAAATCGACCTCGTCATCGAAAAATGCCGCGAACTCGGCGTGAACACCGTGCTTTCCACCGTCTGGGCGGAGGGCGGCAAGGGGGGGACGGAGCTCGCGAAGGAAGTCGTTCGCCTGTGCGAAGAGGAAAAGGGAGATTTCACCTTCGCGTACGAAAGCGGCGCGAGCATCGAGGAAAAAATCACCGCCGTGGCGCAGAAAATTTACGGCGGCGACGGCGCGGTGTTCACCGCGGAAGCGAAAAAACAGATCGAGCGGCTGGAACAGCTTGGGTTCGGCTCTTTGCCCGTGTGCATCGCCAAAACGCAGTACAGCTTTTCCGAC
>CALVXL010000100.1 GCA_944369635.1 uncultured Clostridia bacterium | reverse complement strand
TCATAAATATGAGGCACACCGTTTGCATCATAATATCGATAAGCCAAGCGGTAAGCGTAAGAATCTTCCGAATCCGTATAAAAGACTTTTTCAAATACCGCATCGGTTTTATCATAATTTGCACTATTCATCTGAACAACTTGATTACTGCCGAAAATAATAAGCGGAATATATCCTACGCCAAAAGCCAAAACGATACCGATAGCAGTAAGCTTGCGCTTTAACGTGAGCGACACCTGAACATGGAAATCTTTCCATCCGTTTTCCGATTCTTGTTTATGTTTGCCATCATACTTATCGCCCTTCAAGTTAAAATAAGCAGGCGAAAAAAATATAAAAATATAAGAAACAACGCCGCTAATCACAAAAACAAAAATAATTTCAAAATTGATAATGCCGACCGCAACTTGATAGACGGCTGTAGCGACCGCATACAATGCGAGAAAGAAAACAAAAATATAAATAATCGGAATTTTTCTCAATTTAATCCCCCAAAAAATAAAATGACTTAACAAAAAAACGCGCCACTTTGTCCTTACGCACGCAATCATTTCGCGAAGACAAAAAAGCAGAAGCCCGCATCAATAATCAATAATAAAACAGCCTGCAAAAAATTTTGCAGACTGTTAGATACTTATTTATTGAGGTTGGCAAGGATTTCCGCAATCGACGCACCGCCGTTGCTGTCATCTTTCCATTCTCTCAAAGAGTCATCGTCATCTCTCGGCGCTCTCGGCTTTCTGGCTTTCGAAGCTTCATTATTCCCTTCTTCCGCTTTACGCTGTCTGTTCGGATTTACCTTTTTGACATCGGAATCGGGCAACAACGCCTTGATGGAAAGGGTCATCTTTTCTTTTTCGGTGTCGATTTCCAAAATTTTCGCTTCCACTTCATCGCCGACTTTCAGCGCAGCCGTGGGATTTTCAAGCCATTCGTTGGAAATCTGAGAAACGTGAACCAAACCGTCAACGTCTTTTTCAACTTCGACAAACGCGCCGAAGCTTACGATTCTGACGACTTTACCTTTTACCACGTCGCCGGCATGATACTTATCTGCAACGAGTTCCCAAGGTTTGGGCTGTAACTGTTTATAGCCGATAGAAACTTTTTTGTTTTCTTTGTCTATTTTCAGAATCTTGAATTCGTACATTTTGTTGAGTTCCAAAACATCCGAACACTTTTTGCATCCCGTCCAGGAAAGATCAGAAATGTGCGCGAGGCAATCGAAGCCGTTTACGTTGACGAATACGCCGAAGTCAGCAAATCTCTGCGTCGTACCCTTAACGATATCGCCCACTTCAATGCTGTTGAAGAAAGCTTCTTCTCTTTCGGCTCTCAGTGCATCTCTTTCTGCCTTTTCAGCTTCTAAAATCACTCTCTGCGAAGCAACGATCTGTCTTCTGTTGCCCTTGCCTTCCACTTTTTCGGCTTTACATTTGAGGGTTTTTCCGATATATTTGTCAAGGTCTTTGACATAACCGATTCTGATCTGAGAAGACGGAACAAAAACCTGGTAAGATCTGCAACCGTCCACTACTCCGGTCAACCCGCCTTTGTTCGATCCGGTAACTTTCACTTCGAAGGTTTTGCCGTTCTTGATCTCTTCGATTTCGGCTTCTTCTTTTTTGAGTTCGACCATCGCCCTTTCGGAAAGTTTCAAAGGATTGACGGACAAAACCATTACGTCGATATCATCGCCGACTTTCCCGACATAATCTTCTTTTTTATATTCGTCGCAAAGCATTTCCTTTGCTTCGAGAAGAACTTCCTTCTTCGTGTTGGGTATATATAAAGCTAAACCATCGTCCTGCGCCTGAGAAATCGTTGCGGTGATAATCTGATGCAGTCTGAACTTCTGGGACTTATTGTCCATCATGGCGATCGCCGCTGCCATCGTGTCTTCAGCAACGGGTTCGGCTTTCGGTTCGACTGTTTCCGTAGCTTTTTCTTCTTCGGTTACCGTTTCGGCGGGTTCTGCTTTTACGGTTTCGGCCGTTTCTTCTGCGGCTGTGTTTTCCACTGCGGCTTCTTTCGTTTCTTCCGCCGCAACTTCTTCCGTTACTGCTTCTTCGCCAAGCGATGTTTTAACTTCTGCATTCTCCATATTCGAGATAACCTCCCTAGATTGCGCCGACGGAGTGGACGCTCCGACCACAATCCCTACCTTTTCAAACTTTTTTATTTCTTTATAGTCCAATTCCACGGGTGAAGAAACTCTGAAAACATTCTTGCAATGCTTGGCGCAAATTTCAAACAATTTATCGGTATTGTTGCTCTTTTTGCCGCCCAACACGATGACCGCATCGCATTCCGCAGAAATAGACTCGGCTTCTTCTTGCCGTTTGATAGTAGTATAGCAAATAGTTTTAAAAATCTCAACTGTTTTGGGGCCGTCTTTAGGAATATTTTTTAAAATTTCGTCAAATTTTTCCATGGAAAAGGTCGTTTGCACCACTATACAGACCTTTTTTGCGGAAATTTCGCCGACATCGAAACATTTGTCCGTTATGAACGCTTTATTTTCGCACCAGCCGTTAATTCCTTTAACTTCGGGATGATTGCGATTCCCGATAATAACGATGGCATACCCCTCGTCAAAATGCTTTTTTACGATCTTCTGAATATCTTTGACAAACGGACATGTACAATCCACCACGCGCAGATTTTTTTCCGCTGCTCGGCGGAACACGTATTCCGATTCCCCGTGCGTGCGGATGAGAAGCGTCGCTCCGTCGGGCACTTCTTCGATATCGGAAACGGTGATCACGCCGTTTTTTTCCAATTCTTCCACAACCTGTTCGTTATGAATGATTTCGCCCAGTACGTAATTGTTATTTCCCCGCATGGCCATCGCGCGGTCTACGGCGCGCTCGACGCCGAAACAAAAACCGCCGTATTTTGTCGTTATGATTTGCATTTCTTACCTTTTTTCCGCCGATATTCTTTCAGTTTCTCACGTGTTTTTAACATCTTTTCCCGAATGATCGAATCGATTTTGTCGTAATCTTCCTTAACCAGCTTTTTATCGTAAAATTCGTCGAGTTCAAAAGGTTTTCCGACGATATAAAAAGTCCGACGGAATATCCTGGGCTTTTTTAAAAACATTACGGGAACCACAGGCGATTTCGTTTTAACGGCAAATACCCCCGCTCCGCCTTTGAGTTCCTGCAGCTCTTCGCCGGTTTTATTTCTCGTTCCCTCGGGAAAAATCACAAGTTTTTTTCCTTCTTTCAAAACTTTCATGGCATTCATCATCGCACGCATATCGTTTGTCTGCCTATCGATGGGAATCGCGCCGGCTTCCGCAAGCAATTTTTTGGCGACTTTTTTTTCCATGGCCTCCTTTTTGCAAAGAAAGAACAGATCCCGTTTTACAAATCTGTACATAAATGCAGGATCTATTGCGGAATAATGATTGGCAACGATCAAAGCTTTGCCTTGCGGAAAGTTTTCCTTATCGTAAACTTTAGAAGGGAAAAACAACGTAAACAAGAAGTACGCACTTCTGATGTAAAACTGATTATGCATCTTATTTCCTTTCGATAAAAGACAAAATTTTATCTATCACTTGCTCTACGGTCATTTCGGAAGTATCGATCAGCACCGCGTCTTTTGCCTGCACGAGCGGAGCAAAATCACGGTGTTTGTCGTTATAATCGCGCTGTTCGATCTCGCGTAAAAGCTGATCGAAGTCCACGTCGAATCCCTTTTCTTTTAATTCTTTCTGCCTTCGAAGCGTACGCACCTTTGCGTCTGCGGTAATGTAAAATTTGTATTCGGCGTCAGGCAGAACAAAAGAACCGATATCTCTGCCGTCAAGCACGCAGGACATTGATTTAGCTATGTCGCGTTGCATGGCGACCATTTTCAGGCGCACGCACTTTAACGACGATATGTTCGAAGCAGCCATGGAAACTTCCGGTTCGCGTATCCGAGAAGAAACGTCTTTACCGTCTAAAAAAGCATGCTGCGTTCCGCCGAGATATTCTATTTTGAGGTCGATATCATCGATAAACGAAGAAACGCCCTTTTCGTCAAGCGTATCGATACCCAGAGAAATCGCTTTACATGCAACAGCTCTGTACATCGCACCTGTGTCGAGATACAGAATGTCGAGTTTTTTGGAAAGTTCTTTCGCAATCGTACTCTTTCCGCTGCCCGAGGGCCCGTCAAGAGCAATATTCATATGTTTCATATACTTCTCCTTATCTTATGCGTTCGTTCCCGCAATATATCCCGTCATAAAGGCGATTTGAAGATTAAAACCGCCCGTAAATGCATCCAAATCGAGCACTTCCCCCGCAAAAAATAAACCGTTTATTAATTTGCTTTCCATGGTCTTAGGGTTGATTTCCTTTACGGATACACCGCCCGCCGTAACGACGGCCTCTTCGATCGGGCGCAATTTCCGAATCCGAATCTCAAATTTTTTCAGCGCCGTAAGCAGCTTTTTCATATCTTCCGAAGAAAATTCCGCATTGCGCTTTTTTTCATCGATCTCCGCCCTTTTAAGGATTGCTCCGATCAGGCGAGACGGCAATAATTTGACTAAAGAATGATAAACTTTTTTTCCTTTCAACTCAGCGAAATCACGTAAAATGCGATTTCGCAACTGATCTTCCGAAAGACCCGGTTTCAAATCGAGGAACAGCCGTATATTTCTCTGATCCCTTCGGTTAATCAGGCTGGAAACACTCAAAATCAAAGGCCCCGAAACGCCGTAATGCGTAAACAACATCTCGCCGATTTCAGAAAAAATCTCTTTTTTCCCGTCCAGTACGGAAATCCTTACGTTTTTCAGAGAGAGTCCCTGAAGTTCTTTATAATTTTCTACGGTTTCGATTCCCGACAAAGCCGCGCGCGGCGGAACGATCGCATGCCCGCAGGATGCTGCAAAAAGATAACCGTCTCCGGTGGATCCCGTTGACGGATAAGAAACGCCGCCGGTACAAATGATAACGGAATCACAGCAAATTTCCCGTTTGTCGGTCATTACGCAAGAAACTTTTCCATCCCGACAAACTATTTTTTTTACCGTTTCCTCAAGACAAACATCTACGCCCCTTTCGCGCATTGCATCGGCAAGCGTTTTGGTGACGTCGCTCGCTTTATCGCTGAAAGGAAAAACGCGATTTCCGCGCTCGGTTTTTAACTTTAACCCGTTACTTTCAAAAAAATCGCAGGTTTTTTGCGGAGGAAAACTTTTAACTGCGCTCAACAAAAACTTCGGATTGGAAACGACGTTGGAAATAAATTCTTCCTCGGTACAGTCGTTTGTAAGATTGCATCGCCCCTTACCTGTAATATAGATTTTCTTGCCAAGTTTTTCATTTTTCTCTATCAGAATGGCTTTATTGCCTTTTCCCGCGGCAAATACCGCAGAAATCATACCTGCAGCGCCTCCGCCGATGATAACCGTAGTTCTCATTATAACTCCAACTTTTCAAATCGTTTCAATACAGAAAATGCAGTTTTATCGTATAAAAGCGGCGTTACGGTCACATAGCCCTTCCGACTGAGTTCCACGTCGCAGTTTTCGTCGTTTTCATCGTGAACAAGCATTTCCCCTACTAAAATGTAGGTATCTTCGCTTACTTTTTTAAAATTATCCGAATAAATCTGCTTTCCCAACGGCGTAATTTTCACGCCCGAGATTGTTCCGTTTATTAAAGAAGGAATGTTAATGTTCCATATATAATCGCTCGTTGTCAACGGATATAATTTATCAAGCAGATTACACGCGATCAGCGCGCAACTTCTCATATCTCCGCCGCTATGTTCCACGTAGGAAAATGCCATGGCTTTATAGCCGAGTGCCGCGCCTTCGAATGCCGCTGAAACCGTCCCAGAATAAAGTATATCCGTCCCTAAATTGTGGCCTCTGTTTATTCCTGCTACCACAAGGTCAATCGGAAATTTCTCCGAAAGTTCATGATGCGCGAATTTTACGCAATCCGCGGGCGTTCCCGAAACGGAATATACGTCAAATTTACCGCCGGAAATCTTTTTGACAACGATGTTTTTAAAAATAGACAACGAATGCGACACGGCTGAACGATTACTTTCCGGTGCAATCAAAACGACGTTATGTTTTTCGGACAGTAACTGCGCAAACTGCCGAATACCGTCACTTTCGAAACCGTCGTCGTTAGTTAGCAATATATTCATAAAACGATTATAACTTAAAATACAAAAAAAGGCAATTAAAATAATTGCCTTCATCGTAATCAAGCGCTTGCAAATTAAATTATACCTAACATAATTACTATTAATTTTATAAGTAATTTACTGTTTATTTTGCTTTTTGCGTTTTTTAGAGAATTTCTCCTTGAAATAGTTTTCTATTTTTGAGCCTTTTTTATAAATTGCAACCGTAAGGACGATCGTAAGAGCAAAGAAAGCGCCCCAGATAAGGAGTCCCCACCAAGTATCGTAAGGTATAAGAGAATTGTTATATGCATAACACGAAACAAATATGGCAATCGCACGCGTAACGGTTATCATGATCAGGAAGAACCGTTTGCTCATTGAGGATAATCCCGCGACAAAGCAAAGCACATCGTCAGGGAAAAACGGGAATAAAAACATAAACGTCAAAACCGCCTTATCTTTCCCCTTTACCGAGCGGATTGCTTTATCGAGATTTTCCTTTCCCACAAGCCATGCAGCAACTTTATAGCCCAATACACGGCCGATAAAGAACGCAACGATCGATCCCGAAAGAATTCCGATAAAACTTAGAACGGCGGCTTTTAACGGTCCGAATAGCAACACGCCTACAGTGATCGACAAAACGGCCGGGATCGGAAGGATGACGACCTGCAAAAACTGCAAGACTACATACGCGACGGGCATCCAGTGCCCCATACTTTCAATATATTCGCGCAATTCCTCCACGCTGTTGATCGTAGACATTACGCCCGTTACATTGAGTACATAAAGTAAAATCAATGCAAGCGCAATCAAAATTACTGCGATATAACAGCTTTTATAAATTAAGTCGACTTTCAATTCATAAAAAACAATGCCGGCAACCGTAATCAGCGTGATCACGCCGATTGCGCAAATTTTCAAAATATCGGAATACTCATATATAAAACCGCTTTTACAACTATCCGCATACAGAACGGCAAAAATCAGGCTTGCGATGCCGAATGCCGCAATCACGAACAGGTTCAGGATTTCTTTTATTTTGTTGACTACTGCTTTTTTATCCATAATATAGTTCTCGTATTATATTATATACAAGAAACGCGAAAATTTAACCTCAGACCTGATAATTTTGCAATCTTTTGCATTCCGCGACCGCCAGCTCGTCGCATCGGTTATTATAAGGATTGTCGGCATGCCCTTTTACTTTAAAAAAACTGCATTGATATTTGTCTGTAAGATCGCATAATTTTTGCCATAAATCGATATTTTTCACTTCTGTTTTTGCTGAAGTACGCCAACCGTTATTTTTCCAGTTTTCAAGTCTGTTTTGCAAAAAAGCATCCGCTACATATGTGGAATCGGTATATATCCTGACTTCACAAGGTTTTTTCAGCATTTCAAGCGCGGAAATCACTGCGGTAAGTTCCATTCTGTTGTTAGTCGTTTGCATTTCGCCGCCGCTGATTTCCTTTATTTTCCCGTTTGCCATTAATATTGCGCCCCATCCTCCTATGCCGGGATTTCCAGAACAAGCGCCGTCCGTATAAATCGTAACGCCTTTGAAATCATCTTCAATTATCGTTTTCTTGTTATCGCCACCCAATTCGGCCGCGCGATTGACGCAGGCATCGACAGCTTTTGAAATGATCCCCCTGAAACCGAGCTTTTCAAAAGTATTGACCGCTTCAATTGTCGTTCCTCCCTTACTGCACACCGCTCCGATCAGCTCGTCCAAAGATTTTTCGGGATAGGACAAGACCATCTTCGCACTGCCGATAACCGTTGCTACGGCAAGTTTTTTTGCAACGTCTTCTTTTAAGCCCTGTTTTACGCCTGCTTCCACAAGACCTTTGATAAAAAGGTAAACATATGCGGGACCGCTCCCCGATATGCCGGTTACGGCATTCATATCTTTTTCTTCCGTAAACACCACCGTACCGAGTGAAGAAAGTAATCTAAAAACAAAATTTTTATCCGCTTCGTCAAAATCGCTCACATCCAATCCCATCGCGCCGCTTCCGATCGAACAAGGCGTATTCGGCATTACACGTGCGACTTTTGCATAGGGAAACGTTTCCTTAATTTTACTTTTCTTTACACCTGCGAGAATTGTGATAAATTTTTCTACCGACACATTCCCTATTTCGCACAATACCTCCTCGAGTCCTTGCGGTTTGATTGCAAGCAGGACGTATTCGGAATTTTCCGCCAGATATTCGTTACTATATGTTGTCGATACATTCAAACCGTCAACCGCGGAAAAACCCGCGCCTTCCTTGTTGCTGACAATAATCTTTTCAGCCGGGAGAATATTATTGTTGACGATACCCTTTATGATTGCCGACGCCATAAAACCGCAACCGATAACTCCGAGATCAAATTTCTTTTCCATTTTATACTCCTTTTTTCTTGACTTGCCTATCGAATTGTTATATAATATTTAATGTTTTTAGGGGAGTGGCTCAACGGTAGAGTAGCGGTCTCCAAAACCGTAGGTTGCGTGTTCGAATCGCGTCTCCCCTGCCATAAAGAACTGCATTTGCTTGCAGTTCTTTTTTTATTGCGCAAATGTTTTTCATTATGCTTGTTATTCAAAAAACAGTAGTTAAAACCTATTCATTTCAACAAATAGCATAACATCAAATTCCCAAAACTTTCAATTCGTTATAAACATTATACTATAGTTCTGAACTATTTTACAAGAATTTACAAAGAAGATTTGAATTTTTTAATCTTTTGCCGCTGAAAAAAATTATAAAGTACTTTATCAAAATTGATTCTCATACATATTTCACTCCGAAAAATTTAATCCGAAATTCCCCTTTTTATAATTTTTCTCATAAAATGAATTAAGGAGAATTTTATGTGGTGTGAAAACGATAAAAAAAATTTCGGTTGCGACCGTCGATTTTTTATAACCGGTCCGCGCGGACCGCGAGGTTTTCAAGGAATTCCGGGAGCAACGGGTCCCACCGGAGCGACCGGCGCTACAGGTGCTACCGGAACAACCGGAGCCACCGGTCCGACCGGACCGGCGGGATCTATGGGGCTGACAGGCGCAACGGGGCCTACGGGAGCCACCGGGCAAGACGGCGCCGCAGGAGCGATCGGCGCGACAGGACCCACGGGCCCTACCGGTTTAACCGGCGCTACGGGCGCGACGGGGCCCGCGGGAATCACAGGGCAAGACGGTGCCGCCGGTCCTACCGGTCCGACGGGAGCTACCGGATTGAGCGGCGCATTAGCAGTCAACCCCTATAATGTTTACGTTCAGGACGGCGCTGTAAACGGCGACGGAAGCCGTGCCGCACCGTACGCGACGCTTGCCGAAGGTTATTCAGCAGTAGAACCAAACGGCACGGTTCATGTACTTGAGGGAAATTATCCCGTAACTTCTCAGTTGCAATTGACAAAAAGCGGCGTCACCATCGAAGGAGAAAACGGTTCTACAATTACATTACAAGCGGCGATAATCCCGTTTTTGATCACAGCCCCATATAACACGATTAAAAATCTTACGATCACAAGCGATAACCCTTATCCAGTAGAGTTTATTCAGATCGGCGCAAACAATGCGCAGATTCTGGACAACACAATTTACGGCCCGACGCAAAGCGGTTCTTCTACGGGCTGGGTTGTCAATCGGGCCATTGTCACACAAAACGGCGTTTCCGACTTTCTGATCAGAAACAACTTATTTTATTCTCTAAGACAACCCGCTTATTTTAATCCTTCGTCAAACGGAAGCGTACTATTTAATACCGTACTCAATACGCGAGGATATGTAGTGGATCAGGCAATCGTTCTTTTTTCTGGCAATTCCTGGGGCATCCCGGAAAATGCCGTCGATATCGCCCTTCTGTCGGGAACGACTTCCGGCGCGCCGTACGACCCCACTACCGCTCTTGCACAGTATAACGCGGAGGCTAATATCAGCGATCAACGATAATATCAAAAAGACGGAAATGCTAATTCCGTCTTTTTATGAAAATTATAACTTAATCAAAAAGCGCGTTAAAAACGCGCTTTTTTTATTACTCTTCTATTGGTGCAAATGTTGCTACGGCATTTCCGTCAGTTCCGACCGAAATGCGTACGGTGAGCCCGAGAACAGGTGAAATATCCAAAATCCAATTTTCACCTACGCGGGTTACCGAATATTTTTGCAACCTTACAGTCGCGCCGTCAGAATCTTTCAGGAAATAAAGCGGCATCTTACCGTCCGCTTTCGCTACGCAAGTTAAAGTATATTCTATGCCTTCATCGGTAAGCGTTTGAGGTTCTTTTAAAACAAATTTCGAAAAATCCCAAGATCCGGAAGCGGCCACACTGCCGTATTCGGTTTCACCGTCGCTGAATTTCAACACAGAACCATCAAGAACAACTGTATATGTCGTAGCCCAGATCGATATACCTACATCTGCCGTAAGCACTTGCTTGCCGGTTTCATCAAAGGCAAGCGTCACGGCCCCGGCTTCTGTATTGTCAACAGACACAACAAGCGAAGTTTCCGCGTTTATGTTGTCGGTTTCCGCACTGATCACGAAAACGATCTCGGTATCGGATTCATCCTTGAACGTATAAGTTCCGATAAACGCGTCGGGCGTAAGAACTTTTTTCGATGCGGATAACACTAACCCCTCGTCGTTATTGATCGAAACTTTATTTTCAGCCATACGGAAAGTTAGCGTATAGCTGTTTCCACTCCACCAATCGTCAACCGCTTTTGTGCCGATCAGAACGCCTTCCTGAAATACCAAAGTATCGAAATCGTCTTCCGTTTCCCAACCCGAAAAAGCGTCGCCGTCATTATAATAATATTGCCCGTTACTCAGTAATTCGAATACGATTTCGCCGCTTTCGTTATAATATTGTCCTGCCGAAGACGACAGACCTTCCGGAAGGTTATGATAGGTTATACCGTTGGAAGAAATCGTCTTTCCAATCTCATCGCAATATATTAACGTATCGAACGTCATCCCGTCTGCGACATAACTGTATGTGACAACCAAAGTACCTTTCACAACCGTTAAAGCGTAATTTTCATATGTCAAAGTATTGCTGAGTGCGGCATTTTCCGTAAAATCCGTAGTTTTTATCGAAAGCAAGCCATCCGCACCGAAAGCAATGCTCTCGTTGACGAATTTGCCTTCTCGCACATAAGCGGTTCCGCAAAGCGCAGAAAATTCTTCATCAGAAACAAGCGACTTCAATCCTTCGCGTTTTCCCGCAAAAAAGATCTCCATGCGGATATATTCTTCCTCAAAATAGCGATAGACGATATGCGTTTTTTCCGTGTTATCCGAAACGGTGACAAAGGAAATCACGGGATATTCCGCTCCCGTAGCAAAATTTATGTTATAACTCCATATAAAGGCGTGCTCTTTCCCGTTAAAATAAACGCTTTTATTTGAAAAGTCAAAGGACAACGTTTCGGCATTTAAACCGCCTGTTGTATAAAAATCCCCATCGGAAACGAGCGCTACGGACAAATCGTTCTGAATGCTCAGTGTAGCTTCCGCCGTATAGAATGCGGATTTAACCGAATAGTTGCCGTCCTTTTCTTCCAATAACGCAAGTCCTCCCGTTTTAATCCAAACGAGATACAGGTTATGGCCTAAAGACAGCGCCGCCAATTGAATTCCCTTTAATCCGAGTGGTACGGACACTGTCCGATCCAATTTCGGCAAAACCGCAAAACTTCCGTTACACGAATGCTCATCGATAACGACGGTAAATTCTTCGTTCACGGTCAGCATATTTTCAGAATTTGCATTGTAATTTCCTACGAAAGCCTGCGCCGCCGTTTCGGAAAGATAGTAAGATGTAGTTTCCGATCCCGCAACATTCAGCGCAAAAGCCACATCGTTATCTGAAAGTTTTTCGATATAATATTGAACGCCGTCTGCAACAAAACCGAAAATTACCCTGTTTTCGACAATCAACGCATTGAATGCGCACCGCTCCCCGCTGAAAGTTATTTCGTTTGGAGAATCAAATGAAATTTCGTTTTCGCCGATCCATTTGCCGACAAATTGCGATGCGTCAAAAGGAATCAGTTTTTCCTTACGATTTTTAGAAAATTCATAAATTCCGTCGAGAGAATAGACAAGCGTAAATTCTTCCCCGTCCGAAAGATAAACGATGCCTGCGCCGAATTTTGTTTTATCGGCTTTATAATCGGTCTGTTTTCCGTCAACCGTCAGTTTTCCGGACATTTTGTCAATAATGATATTTTTACCGCTTTCCGCCACATAAGAACTGCCGAAAAGTGCATCCGTCGGCGTGTAAATCAGATTTTCTTCCGCAAGGCAGATATTTCCGTCTGAATTCAGTATATATGTTACGCCTGTTGCGGGAATGTAAAATTCAACGCTTGCCTCATTTTCAGCAGAAAATACAAAACGCGTTACGGCACGATTGATGAAATCCGGATCGATAAATCCATCGGATTCAACAATTGCCCAACCGAAATACCCGTCCGCGTCAGGGGTGGCGACAAACATCGTATAAACCTCGTCTTCTTCCGGCTTCCAAACCCCTTGGAAACGGTCTGCAGACGCCATAAAAACAGCTTCCGGTTCACTGTCCGTTCCGGCAGAAAGCGTTCTTAATTCGAGCGCGCCTTCCGTATTTAAGCGCAAGGAATAATCGATCCCGTCGATTTTACAGGAAATAACCGTATCGCTTTCCGATCCGTTAACGGCAATGACCTGAAAGTCTTTTTTGCCCGTCATCGTTTCCGCTTCCAGATCGAGTACGGTATCTTTACTTATCCATTTGCGAGCAAAATCCCCCACCGAAACGCGCTGACGCGTAACGGCGGTAATTTCCACGCTTTCCGTGACGATAAAGCTGTAGGGATTCTCTTTGGATTGCTCGATCCCCTTTACCGTCCATCCGACAAAAATTTCGTTATCTTCAAGAGTTGCAGTAACAACGCATTCATCGCCTTTTGCAAATTTTCCGCTGCCCGAACCGCCGATTACCGTAACCGTAAATACCTGCTTGGTAACGACCTCGATCTGTACATTTCCCGTAACCTCAAAAGTATATGGATTTTCGGCAGAAATTTGTTTTCCGTTCACATTCCAGCCTACAAACTCCGTATCTTCTTTAAGCGTTGCGGTAACGGTGCATTGCTCCCCTTTTTCGAAGGTTCCGCCACCCGTTCCGCCGACTACCGTAACGGTAAAAGTTTCGGTACTTTTTCTGGTTTCCGCTTCAATCGTCAAATCTTTTGTTACGATAAACGTATACGGATTCTTTTCGGAAACAATTTCTCCGCCTACTTTCCATCCGACAAATTCAAACCCCTCTTCCACGGTTGCAGTAACGGTACATTCCGCGCCGCTTTCGTATACGCCTCCGCCCGTACCGCCGTTTACACTGATCGTGAACGTTTCGCTCTTCTGCCTTGTACATGCCGCAAAGGACAGCACAAAAACGGTAAGAGTCAGTAAACATAACGCGATTTTCGCTCTTTTTTTCATACTTACATCTCCGACTTTTGTATTTGCGCGCCGTAAGAAAATTTTCATCCCACAAACCGCTTGTTTATCTTATCATATGTCGCAGGATTGTGTCAAGCTTCCTCGTTAAATAAATATCCACCAGCCTAGCTGGTGGTTTTTCATTTTCGGGCAATAAGCCCTAACTATTCCGGCTTACGCATAAATGCGTATTTAAACGACCTGCCAGTCCCGCACCGTTTACTTGCTACCCGTAAACGGGTCTTTTGAATTAAATATACTTAACTGGTCTGTTTCTTTATCTTGTTGTAACTGGTTGGCTA